>CALLPS010000192.1 GCA_938015355.1 uncultured Pleurocapsa sp. | reverse complement strand
CTATCAAATACCATGGCAAAACTTGGGCTGGCGAGTTACACCTTGGCAACGAGCCGCTTTAATCACTCCTGCACTGATGGCTTTAGTGACAGCAGAAGATATTTCGTATTTCAGCATGATAGTTACGGCTCTCTTTTATCTCCGTATCGCCTATGCTCAGAAGAATATTCGCTGGAGCTATATTAGTCTGGGATTTATCAACTGGGCAATTATCCGATTAGCTTGGCAATATAATCCTGACTTAATCTGGGTAGGGGGAATAATCAGCTTATCAATTTTATATGTTGCTCAATTCGATCCCTACTATCAAACCCATTCCCCACAACGTCACCATCTACGCCTAGTTGGTAGCAGTATACTATGTCTATTTGCTCTGTTTGAACAACCAGGAATTGTTCCAGGAGTAATTAGTTTTAGCTTAATTTTTCTTGGTTTAGGATTGCGAATCCGAGCCTATTTATTTGTAGGAACAATAACATTAATTTTAACTGCTATCTATCAGCTAGTTATTCTCGTACTAACCTATTCCTTCTTAAAATGGATCGTCGGATTACTAGCGGGAATTTGCTCAATTGCGATCGCAGCAGGATTTGAAAAGCAGCGAACTAAGACTCTCAATCGACTAAAAAACTACAATAGTAAATTACAAAACTGGCAGTAATAAAGGAGCGAAGCTATCTATCACGGATACCGCTTCGCATATAAGCCATAAGCTATAAGCTATAAGCTATAAGCCCAATTAGAAGGGGTAAAGGAAGGAAAAGCTCTCGTTAAATTGAATCTATCAATAGCTTAACAAGAGCTTCTGTGAACTTTCGCCTTCATGGTTTGTTGGTCTACCAGTGATAATTTGTTTGATTGCGATCGCAGCAGGACTTGAAAAGCAGCGAACTAAAGTTCTAAATCTACTAAAAAACCACAATAGCAAGTTAAAGAGTAAGTTATAAAACTGGCGTTAATCAAGCCATCTGCAAATAATCGATATACAGTCTCAGGAGAAAAATTTCCTAAATTACAATTCCTTGATTCTTATGGCTTATTTCCCTTAGCCATCAAAGAGTAGCTACGACAATCGGTAATTACTAGATTAGCAACTACCAAGAAAACGAAGTAAGCTTGGTAATGAATTCAGGAATTACTTCTTGTTTCGCATCCATAGATGGCGAGTTTGAAGGTTTACTACCTAAATTCAAAAACAAGTAAACACAAAAAGTTATGATTGCAGCTAACACTATTCTTTCCAACATCCTGATTATTCCTGGTTAACAATCCCTCTAGATTAATTATGTCGTATTTAGGGTCATTAGGCTATGGCAACATAGCTTGAATTTACAAATGTCAATTTGAAATTTAAGTAACCGATACAAGTGAGTCAAGTTTTTTCTAGTTTGACAAAATCACTTCCTAATATAGGTTTTGACTTTAGCTTCAACTCACATGCTGTCTCGTTAGACTCCAAAAAGGAATCAAATAATAAAAGAAATGAAATAATAAAAGTTAATAAAAAGACGAGACAAATGATTTTGTTCAAGAACCAACATGATTAAAAATCAAGATATATTTAGAGCATACTATCTAGATTCAATAACATTATTTTTACGAGAAAAATTCCTTTTCCGATTCAAGTTAAATTTCTGTTGCAAAATCAACCTAAAAAAACCTAAATCTTCTACCAAATACCTTTTCCAGAGTCTACCAGGCTCTAATATCAATCGATAAAGCCATTCCAAACCAGCAGAACTCATCCAACCAGGCGCTCGCCTAACTTTTCCCGCTTCAAAATCAATGGTTGCCCCAATCGCAAAGAAAGTTGAAATCTCTGTCAAACTAGAGCGATATTTGCCGATCCATTTTTCTTGTTTCGGTGCGCCAACTCCCACCGCCAAGACATTTGCACCAGAATTATTAATCATCTCGACAATTCTGCGGCATTCTGCGGGATCTTTTTCAAACCCAAAAGGAGGACAATAGGAAGCAACAACCATATCGCGTCCAACTTTACCGTTAATGCGACGACGAGCCTTTTCAGCAACTCCTTCCAAACCACCCAGCAAAAATATCTTGACATTCTCATCATCACCGTAGCACCGATAGAAGGCAGGAAATAAATCCGAACCCGATACTTTCTCTTGAATCGGCTGACCCAAAAAACGAGAAGCATAGATCATTAGTTGACTATCACAGACTCGATAATCAGCATCTAAGTACACCTGATAAAATTCTCGGTCTTTCTGCAACTTGACTAAGTGGTCTACATTGGGCGTAAATACAACTCCACCATCTCTTAACCTATCTAATAGGTCATACATACTTATATTATCGATCGGAATATTCAGCATATTGACTCGGGTATGTTTCATTACTCTTCCTGACTCACTGTGATCTTTAACAAGGATTTAATAAGCGGCAATAGTCTTAAGTTAATTACGATGAATTTGTATCTCTAATGCACTTGTTGTTTTGGTACTAGAGATTATTAAACAAACAAGTAATAATACTGAAGACTTACGATGTAGTATCAGTATTGATGTCGGCTACATAGTTATCGATTAGGAATCATTAGCTATAAAAAATTGCAGCCACTAAAAAGGAGTCATAACAGATCTAGTTGATTGCAGTTGAGCCATTAACCTCCTAAAAGTAAAAATATGCTGAGAATTCAAGCAAAACAATCGTCTTTAATTTTAGTTGAATTCACATAGGTATATATTACAGTATGCTTCGTTAGTTTAGCTTCACTACTATGTAATTATTCCGTAAAGATTGTTGGGTTAATAAGTCTTCAACTGAAATACGAAGATATCTGTTGCTGTCGATGTTAAACAGTATTTTAAGGCGATCGCTTCCTGGATTTCCTACAGGCTCTAATTTGGCAATAGTCCTTGCTCCTTCTCGATCATTCAGGGGTTGGACTAGATTTTCTGTGGTTGCCACAGTACGAGTTACCAGACGATCTCCATCAAGATACACTTCCGTGTTATTCTCGGTACTCAATTCACCAATAATTAGCTCAATACTAGTCTGGTTGGGGGTTGAAGCTCCTAAAAGCAACTCTATCGGCTGTACCATAGGATAAGGTTGTCCTTGCTTAATAATTGGATGCCAATCATGGCGGTTGGTTTTGCGATTCCAATAGCGAATCCCATAGCTATGATGTAAAAAGTCTTGTATTTCAACACTTTGAGACACCTGTAAAGCCCCTGTGGCGATCGCCTCCAATTGAAATTGATTCTTTACCTTATCTTCATCAAAATACTGTCTGATCCAATTTTGTACCGCAGGTATTTGTACTGATCCCCCCACTAACAATACCGATTCAATATCAGTAATTTCCACTCCATTACGTTTTGCCTGTTGCAACACCTGATTGATTAAATCATCTAGTCGTTCCAAAAAACCTTGTTTCTGGAGGATGTTCTCGAAAGAAGCGCGATCTAAACTGAGGTCGTAGGTTTCCAAGGTTTCATCATCAAAGTACACTTCCTTGGCTTCCATCTCCCCAGAAAGCTTAATTTTGAGTCTTTCCGCAAGGCGAGTAGTTAATGCCGATTTAGGCATGGACTGAGTTGTGGCAAAATAATCCACGAGCCAATTATCAATGTCTGCTCCCCCAAGATTATCTCCTGCTTTAGCAATTACCCGTGCCGTATTTTTCGATTGTGCAGCACTTTGTCCTAACATTTTATTGCTCCACTTAAGTAAAAAACCCTGGGGAGAACTATTCGCAGCTAACTGCACTAAAGATAAATCAATTGTTCCTCCGCCAAAATCCACTACTAATAGCAACTCCTGATCCCCCGCCCCATAGCCCAAAGCGGCAGCAGTCGGTTCATCCAAAATGCTAATTTGTGATACCGCTAATGATTGAGCGATCCCCATTAACCAATGACGATACGACTCAAAACTATCGACAGGGACAGTTAGTACCAAAGACTGAAGCTTTTCTCCTGTTTCCGCTTCCAGACTGGTAATTAATTCTTGTAAAAACCAAGACCCAATTTGCTCAAAAGAGATTTTCTGTCCATCCAATTCTGGCAAAAAGCCTTGAATATCTGTACCAATTCCCCGCTTGAAATTCTTAAAAAACCGTGGATTATTGGCAAAATCCAATCCACGATCGCGTAATGTTTGCCCTGCAATTACCTTTCCCGCAGCGGCATCTTCCACATAAACCAAACTAGGAATCAGAGGTACTTGAGAACTCAACTGCTGAGATAAGCTAGGTAACTTAACCAATTCAGCTTTGCCAGTCACAGCATTCCAGCGAGCGATCGCCGTATTACTAGTACCAAAATCAATCGCAAAACAACTAGAAGAAAGCGGATTACTTACCATGACATATTTCAATAATCTGCAAATTAGTGTAACGCTTTTGTTCCTTTAAAGAGTAAAAAGAGTAAAACTTATCGCCAATGGGTTTTCGTTTTTAGAGGAACTGCGAGCTAAGATCTGGAGTCAAGCTATGATATGTAAGTGAGACTTAATCAAATAATTAAAGCTAATAAACAATAATGAAAAATAAGCGATTTCTAGGTAAAGTGGCTAGTCACGCTACAGCACTTTTTTTAGGAGTCATTTTGACTTTTAGCACTATTAGAGTAATGTCTTCTCAAGCAGATACATTACCTTTAGACTCTAAAATAAACTTTAAAAATAATGCTGTTGCTCTGAGGACAGACTCGGAACTCCAGGCACAAGCTCCTGCCGTCAGTACTTCTACCAGTTTTGTGGCAGCAGCCGTAGCAAAAACAGGAGCAGCAGTAGTCAGAATTGATACCGAGAAAACCGTTGCCACCAGAATGGACCCTTTCTTTGAAGATCCTTTCTTTCGTGAATTTTTCGGCGATCGCTTTGGCGGACAAATGCCCCGAGAAAGACAGGTTAGAGGACAGGGTTCAGGCTTTATTACCCAAAAAAACGGCATCATCTTAACTAATGCCCACGTAGTAAGTGGCGCGGATCGAGTGACTGTTACTCTCAAAGATGGACGAGAATTTGAAGGAATAGTGAAAGGGACAGATGAAGTAACTGATTTAGCAGTAGTTAAAATTGATGCTTCAGGAGTAGATCTGCCCGTTGCCTCTTTAGGTAATTCTGATAGTGTTCAAGTAGGGGATTGGGCGATCGCTGTCGGAAATCCCGTGGGACTGAATAACACTGTAACCTTAGGCATCATCAGTACTTTGACTCGTTCTTCGGCTCAAGTCGGTATTCCTGATAAGCGCATTGACTTTCTGCAAACCGATGCCGCCATTAATCCTGGTAACTCAGGAGGTCCTCTGTTAAATGAACAGGGAGAGGTGATTGGTATTAATACCGCAATTCGTCCTGATGCGAATGGTATTGGCTTTGCGATCCCGATTGATAAAGCCAAATCAATTACCAACACCTTGGCTGCGGGTAAACAAGTTCCTCATCCTTATATTGGAGTGCAGATGCGGACTCTTACCCCAGAGTTAGCCCAAAGAAACAATAGTAATCCTAATTCTCCCTTTACTATCCCTGAAGTTGAAGGAGTTCTCGTGGTGAGAGTTCTACCTAACACTCCAGCAGAAGCGGCAGGCTTACGCTTAGGAGATGTAATTACCGCCATTGATGGTCAAGCTATTACTGATGCAGGACAATTACAGTCTGTGGTTGACGGTAGTGGTCTTAATAAAAGTCTTCAGTTTACTGTCAAACGGAGCGATCGCACTTTGAAATTGAGAGTCGTGACCACTCAGCTAGAAGGTCTATCTTAATCTCACTATAAGCTAGAAGTTAATCTTCAAAAGTAAATCAATAAATAATTAAGGCGCTGTATTAATTAAATGGCTAAGTCATAACGCAGCGTCTTTTCTTATTTTCATAGTTAAGTTTAAAGGGCATTGGTAAATCTAAAGTAAATATTTAACCAAATAATTTTTAGGATAGTCTTCGGGCTATCCTTTTTTAATAGGACGTTTATTGCGATTCGTAGGCTACACCGCTTGCACAAAAGTATATGTGGAGTGACTTGTCCGAACATGGAGATATCCTTTAGGACTAACTTCGTGTCGACCTCGAATGGGAGTAATCGCTCTATAATTGCTTGTAGGTAGGCATATTTATTTATTTTGTCAATTCCATCCAGACCATATCCTCCAAGTCTCCGTTAGGCATAGTCCATGAATTATACATGATTTCTTTGACTACAAATCCAAGATTTTTACACATATTTATGGAACTATTGTTTGAAGACAAAATTGCTGCTGCAATTGTTTGAACTTGTAATTCATTGAATGTATATTTTGCTATTCGTTTTAATGCCAGCTTGCCATATCCTTTATTTCGATATTTTTCATCTAGAATTGCCACCCCAACTTCAATAGTTAATAGTTCCATATTTAAGCCTTTTAAAGCTACATATCCAATGGGTAAATCCAGAGGATTTAAGTACACTCCAAATACCATAGGCTTGCTTTTTTGGGAATAAGGCAAAGCATAATCTGAAATCGCATCAATAAATTTTTCCGTCTCATCAAGTTCAAAGAATGTATTCCAACCTACTAAATCTGGCAATTTTGGGTCTTGAGCAAGCTTAATTAAATGCTTGACATGACTATCTTCTATAGAGCCCAAGAAAACTTTAAATCCTGTTGCTTTATGTTCTTGCTCTAAGAATGTTTTTTTTTCCATAATGCTATTTTCTACCAGATTTGAAGCTGAGATTAACATCAGATGAATGAACCATTAATATGGTGGAATATATGATACTTTAATTTAAGTAATTATTCTAGATGATCATGATTGAAGTAAAAGAAATTTTGGGGAAGGGTCGAGGAATTGTCACGACTCAGAATATTTCTCAAGGAACATTACTTGAAGTTGCTCCTGTATCGACTTTTACACATCAACAAATCATCAGCATAAATGAGACAGAAGTCTTCAAATACTACTTTGTCAACCCTTTAGAATATGGTAAGAGTAAAAATGTGGGGGGATACCTTGTTTTTGGGTTGGCTTCTCTTTGTAATCATCAAGAAAAACCGAATGCCCGAGTAAACTGGGTCGAAAATAAAGTTGGGTTGTGGTCACATTTAATTGCACTACAAGATATTAAGGATGGTGAGGAAGTCACACTGTTCTATACCAACATTGATGAGTATACAGAAAATTTTGTTTGATTATTGTTCGCAAAATCTAAAAATTGAAGCTTTTATAAGCAATTACTTGGATTTTCAGGAGCAAAATAAGCTATTTATGCTATTATTCGAGACTTTCTCACAGAAGTACTAGTTAAGCCGCGTCTAGTTTGAAACCCGAACTGAGATTAAAGTATGATTTTTAAGATTATCGGATATTAATTAAATTCAAAAAGCTCTAAACAAAGGCTTAAACCACATGTCCTAAAGGACGAGCAGACATACTTTGTGCTTTTATACATCAAATTACCAACGCCGTTTAAAGCTACTCCAATTTAGATTCGTTATGCATGGAAAAGGCTTGTTTGTGGGCTTAACTACGTTGGATTTTATCTATTTAAGCGATCGCCCTCTGGCAGAAAATAAGAAGTTAGTCGCTCAAGATTACTTGACTTTAGCAGGTGGTCCCGCTACTAATGCGGCGGTGGCTTTTAATTATTTTGGTAATCAGAGTAAATTAATCACTGTCTTAGGGCAACATCCTCTGACTCAATTAATTAGAAGCGATTTAACCCAACATTCTGTAGAAATATTCGATTTAATTCCTGAGAAAACAAAGACTCCTCCTATTTCCTCAATTATTGTCACAGCCCAGACAGGGGAGCGGGCAATTATTTCGATTAATGCTGTTAAATCCCAAGCTAGTAATTTAATTTCAGAAAATTTGCTGGCAGATATAGATATTGTTTTAATTGATGGACATCAGTTATCAGTAAGTTTGGCGATCGCTAAAATAGCCAAAAGCAAGAGAATTCCAGTAGTAATGGATGGAGGAAGCTGGAAACCAGGATTAGAGAAAGTACTACCTTTTGTTGATTATGCTATTTGTTCGGCAAATTTTTATCCTCCCCTATGCCAAAAAGAAGAAGAAGTCTTTGATTTTTTGCGAGACAGGGGAATTATCCACATTGCCATCACTCAAGGAGAACAACCAATCCAATATTTGTCTCATGGAGCAAGATTCACTGTCCCCATAGCGCCGATTGAGACTGTCGATACTTTGGGGGCAGGAGATATTTTTCATGGTGCTTTTTGTCATTACATTCTGAAAGAGGACTTTTGCACGGCTTTGAATCTGGCGGCGGCGATAGCAGGTAAATCCTGTCAGTTTTTTGGCACTAGAAATTGGATGTTATAGCAATTCTTGGAGTCATTGGGTGATTAGGTCTGGGGAACTGCGATCGCAAATAACTGAAAAGTCTCTGATTTAACGATCAGGATTGAAACCTGAGAAGTGATTTACCCAAATACTAGATGATTCGGATATCACGCCTGTGTTAAGCATCCCTTATTGCTGCTGCCTTCCGACCCTGACAAGGTTCGGGCGTTAATACTGCATGAGTCCGAATCATAAACTAGAATAACATAATTTGCTAAGACTTACCTACACAAATTTTGGCTTGTCTCTGGAAAAGGGTTAATTAAGAGAAATCCACTGACAAATCAAAGCTGTTTATTTAACTTTGCCAAAACGGCGATCGCGTTGTTGATAAGTCAATAATGCCTTATGAAACTCAACTCGGTCAAAGTCGGGCCAGAGGGTAGAAGTAACATAAATTTCCGCATAAGCCACTTGCCACAGTAGAAAATTACTAATTCGCATTTCACCACTGGTACGAATCAACAGATCGGGATGGGGAATTCCCTGAGTATATAGGTGCTGTTCAAATACCTCCTCGTTGATTTGAGAAGCTTTGAGGGAGCCTTCTTCTACTTTAGACGCGATCGCCTGACAGGCTTGAATAATTTCGTGTCTACCACCATAATTAGTAGCGATCGTGAACTGAATCCCTTGATTATTTTTCGTATCTTCCATTGAGCGTTCTATTTCTTGGCGCAGAGAATCAGGCAAATCAAGCAAATTACCCACAAAACGAATTTTCACATTTTCTTGCTTCATCTCTTGCAATTCCCTTCGTAACACCCGCTCAAATAGAGTCATCAAAAACTGTACTTCCACCTGCGGTCTACCCCAGTTTTCTGTCGAGAAAGCATAGGCAGTTAAAGCAGGAATGCCCCAATCTTTACAGCAGCGTAGCAAATCTTTGAGGGCATCTACACCTTTCTGATGACCAATAAATCGGGGTTTTCCTTGGTTTTTAGCCCAACGACCATTCCCATCCATAATTACCGCTACATGCTGTGGTAGACGGCTTAAGTTCAAATCTGCGGGTAACTGTTGCAAAGTGACTGGCTCTAGGCTCATCTTCTAAAATTGAACATTTAACATAGACCATTAAACATCGAACTCATTCATCTAGATGAATAAATGAAATGACAAATAATTAATGTTTTTTACGGGAAGTCAATGACAATAAACGTATAATACGTTCCAGTAAAATTTTTCCCTGAAAACCAATTTTTCGACTAAGACGCACGGCATCTCCTTCAACTATTGGTGTAAATCTAGCTTGTAATAGCTCCTTTAGTTTACTACTGGTTAGGGGTCTATTTAACGTTCCTTCTTCCGCCAACGAAATTGAGCCAGTTTCTTCAGAAACAACAATACACAAGCATTTCTCAACTCTTTCCGTAATTCCCATTGCTGCACGGTGGCGAGTTCCTAACTGACGGGAGGCTGTACGCTCTGAAAGAGGAAGAATTACTGCGGCTGCCAAGATTCTAGACCCACTAATCACTACGGCACCATCATGCAATAAGGTACTAGTTTGAAAAATCGTTTGCAAAAGTTCTTTAGAAACCTCGGCATTTAAACTGACTCCTGGTGAGACAAAATCTTCTTCTTCCAAAGATCCTGTAGTTTCCATTAGCACTAGGGCCCCAGTACGATTTTGTGATAGGTCTTTGATTGCTTCCACAATACGATCAATTACATTATCTGGTTGAGCTTTTGGTCGACCAGAGCCTTTAAATAATTTTAAGACTTCTCCTCGCCCAACTTGCTCTAACAGACGACGAAATTGGGACTGAAAGATAACTGCCATAGCGACAGCAGAACCCAATACTAATTTTTCTAACAAGAACTTGAGTAACTGTAGCTCTAACTGTCCACTGACAACAGTTGCCAACATGAGGACGATAAAACCTCGTACCATCCAGAGGCTGCGACGCTCTCCTTCGCCAATAATTAATAACAGGGCATAGCTGAAGGCTAAAACTAAACCCAAATCGATGATATTTATTAAGGAATCGCCCAACCAGGATAGAATCTGATTGAAGTCAGGAACCGAACCCGACAATGACATTATTTTAGTTACTTGACTATGAATGGTTAGTGGGATAAAAACTATAGGCTGGGAAGTATGTCAAACGACTGACTTGGAATTATCCCCGCAACTACTAAAATAGTATGCTGGCTTCCATACTAAGCCGACTTTTCTGGTTTTACCAGTCTTTCTGGTAAGCAATCCCGTTCAATTAAGTTATGGTAGGTTTCTCGCTCAATAATTAAATTGGCTTCCCCTTTGTAAACTACGATCGCAGCGGGTCTTCCAATACGATTATAGTTGGATGCCATGCTGTAATTGTATGCTCCTGTATCCAGGACTACTAATATATCTCCTGGTTCGGTTTTTGGTAAGGTGGCATCTTTAATTACCACATCTCCCGACTCACAATGTTTACCTGCTACTGTCACTTCTTCGGTAAGTGGTTCAGCCATCCGATTGGCAATTACTGCACGATATACTGATTGATACGTAATCGGGCGAGGATTATCAGACATGCCACCATCCACTGCGACATAGGTATGGAAATTGGGAATTTCCTTGCGGCTGCCAACGGTATACGCCGTAACACAAGCCGAACCCACTAAAGATCTTCCTGGTTCCGCAATTAGCTTTGGTAGTGGCAGCGCCGCTTCTTCACAGGCTTTCTCTACCGCCTTACTAACTGCTTTGACCCATTCGGAAATACTTGGCGGATCATCGGATTCAGTGTAGCGAATACCTAATCCCCCACCAACATTAAGAGTTGTTACAGGTAAGCCATATCCCTGAGCTTTTTTCATCCAGTCAACCAATACTCCCGCTAAATCTTGATGAGGTTGACGTTCAAAAATTTGCGAGCCGATATGAGCATGTAAACCGATGCAGTTTATACTTTCTTGCTGAGTAAGATAAGTAAATACTTCATCCAACTGATTGGGGTCGAAACCAAACTTACTATCTAGGTGTCCTGTGCGAATATACTCGTGGGTATGACATTCGATTCCAGGGGTGAGACGCACCATAATCGGGACGGGCTGTTGGCTGTTATTTGAGGCAATTTGCGATAGAGTTTTTAACTCCAGCCAATTGTCAACCATAATCGTGCATCCAGTTTCTACTGCTAACTCTAATTCAGCAGCAGACTTGTTATTCCCGTGAAAATAGATTTTGTCTTGGCTTACCCCCGCTTCCAGGGTGGTATACAATTCCCCTCCAGAAACAACATCAAAACCTAAACCTTCGCTGTCAATAATGCGACATACTGCCATACAACTCCAGGCTTTAGAAGCGTAGATTACCTGGGATTCTCCGCCATAGTAAGTAGCAAAGCTATCACGATACTGACTACAAGCGGTTCTCAGGGTAAATTCATCCAATATGTATAGAGGAGAGCCATATTGTGTAACGAGCTGTTGCAGTTCACAGCCTCCAATTTCCAGTTGATTCTGGCTATTGACTTTGGCAGTCAAAGGCATTAATTCTTGATTGGGGGAAGGAGGAACTTCTAGACTAGTGATTTGAGGAATATAACGATGTCCAGTATTTGGTAAACTGCGATCAGTCAAAACCATAGTGATATCTTTGTTTATTAGGGAACGAAATCTTAATAATTATCTATTTTCTAGTCTACAGTTATCTACCGTCAAAAAATAGAGATAAATAGACTGTTGAGGTCTAATAATAAGCGGTTGCCTTGGAAATCTGGATTAGAGCGATCGCATTAATAAAGCATTGCTGTTCTAGGGAGTATAATCTTGATAGTCTTATTAATGTTGGGTTTCACTTCGTTCTACCCAACCTACTAGCAAGTCTAGGCTAAAGTACTGGGTTTGTTTCACCAAGCTAGGGGGGGTAGAGGGCTTGAATCAATTTATGCTACCTAACAAATTAAAGTAGGACAAAAAATGGTAGCGTGGGCATTGCCCACACTACAATATCTGATCACGATGTATTAGTTCACCTAACCAATAAATTTTCTTGAGCCGAGTGAGATTTCTCTACTTTTGTTTTGAATTGGTTCTAAAATCGCATAGCCCTCAATTAACGATGATTCTGGTAAGCTTGCTAATTTTCGCTCAAAATCAGAGGGCTTTATTTGTTGGGCCTCTAATAGTTGGTATTGGGATAAATAACTTTCAAAAATAGAGCCTCTAGCTATGATTTTTCTTAATGCTGGAATTAGCATTTGTTTTTCTTTTTCAAGACCAATTCCTAGATTCTTATTTAATCCTGATGTTGTAAAAGTTTTAGCTAACCAGTTTTCTGAATACCATGACTCATTTATAGTTAATCTTAAATCATCAATCCAAGTCAAGCCTTTATTTTTTTCGTAAACGAAGTCTAACCATTCAACCAATTCTGTAATAGAAACATCATCAACAAAATCAGTTGCTAAAAATCTTTCTGGATATATGCCTATCAACATTTCTTTAGCAATTCGACGAGCTTGATCTTGCCAAAATAAATTAATTTCTTCTATCTCTTTACAGGCAATATCAAAAATTCCTAATTCTGCGGTGCATCGAACTTGAGCCAAAGCAGTTAAAGAAAAATATTCTTCGTAAGCCATTGCTGTTTCAATACTATCTGCTTCAGACAGAAGCTCTCGGTAGCGCATGTTAATTTCTGCAAGAGTATTTCTGGAATTATGGAGTATCGTGTGGCGATGTTCTATAGCTGTTTTGTCATCAACTTTTAATAAAGCGTTTAAAGCAGCAAATAATTTAGCCCTTTCTTGACTTTCGAGGAAATATTTAATTGCCTTAACGTCTTTTTGAATAGTCTTAAGTTTGTCGTCAATAAGATTTAGCTTTTTATTTATGGCAGCAAAACCAATACAGCTTACTGTTAAACTCAAACCCGATAATAAAGCTGTTCCTGTAACAATTGAAAGAACTTGTTCTGTTGTTTGAGAAAGAGAAGAAATCTGACCAGATATTTGCATCAACTGATGAGTATTAAATTTGGTCATTTTATTTATTTCATTCATCTGCAAACTATTGGTAATTCCAAGAATAATGTTAAGTCCTGGAATTGTTCCGAGTGGATTGAATGCAGTGGGAATTATATGCTTTACTATTTGACCTGCATTAGCTGTTCCTGCTGCCCATCGAATTACCCCACCATATAGTTTGTATTGACCTGTCATTAAACCAGCCAGAGTCTCATGGGGTATAACTCTCATTACATTCAATCCTGGTAACATAATCAATCCTTTTCAACTCAAATGTCCTTTATTACAAATTATTGTTCCCTGATGAATGTAATAATTACTCAGATTTAGGATATTAATAAAGCGATCAATTTTCGTTATGATAGTTGAGACATAAAGAAAAACGATCGCTTGATACTAGATCTGTTTTGAAATAGAAGCTAGAAAGATTTTTTTGTATTTTTTTAGATAAATTTTTTGTCGGTGAAATTTATAGAGATTAAGCCCTTAACTCCACCTCAAGTACCTGAAATGCTGACATTAGATCAAATTTGCTTAGGAGGCTTGTGGACAGAGGAAGGATATTTAAGGGAGATCGATAGTCCTAACAGCAGTTTATTAGCTCTATATCTAATTGATCGCGATTCTAAGGAACAGAAAAAAACTATAATAGGAGTAGGCTGTTTGTGGGCGATTGTCGATGAGGCTCATATTACCCTATTAGGAGTTCATCCTGACTATCGCCGTCAAGGATTAGGACAATTATTGTTGCTTAACCTGTTAGAAGATGCGATCGCTCGTCAACTAAAATGGGCAACCTTAGAAGTGAATGAGAATAATCTAGGGGCGATTAATCTTTATCAAAAATATGGTTTTAAAGTAGTAGGCAAAAGGAAGGGATATTATCAACCAGCAGGAGAAGATGCTCTGGTGCTGTGGCTCAAAGGAATGGAACAAAGAGAGTTTAAATCTAATTTGGCTCAATGGCAGCAAGAATTACGAGATCGCCTAAGTATAAATGCTTACTATTTGAATTAAACAAATTCTGTTAAATTGAATACCGTATTTCCCGTCCAGATCGTTAGAGTCAGGAAACGAAAAGCCTGTGCTAAAATCACCATATCAAGGGCAAAGCAGGTGGATGGAATAAGTCATGTTTGAACGCTTCACAGAAAAGGCAATAAAAGTGATTATGTTAGCCCAGGAGGAAGCACGCCGTCTGGGTCATAACTTTGTAGGTACTGAGCAAATTCTCTTAGGTTTAATTGGAGAGGGTACTGGAGTCGCTGCCAAGGTTCTCAAATCTATGGGAGTCAATCTTAAAGATGCTCGCATCGAAGTTGAGAAAATTATCGGGCGCGGTTCTGGATTTGTAGCAGTGGAAATTCCCTTTACCCCGAGAGCCAAAAGAGTTCTAGAATTATCTCTTGAAGAAGCTCGCCAGTTAGGTCATAACTATATTGGCACCGAGCATTTGCTTCTGGGGTTAATTAGGGAAGGTGAAGGAGTAGCTGCCAGAGTCCTCGAAAATCTGGGAGTAGACTTATCGAAAGTCCGCACTCAAGTAATTAGGATGTTAGGAGAGACAGCAGAAGTAGCTGCTGGTTCTGGAGGTTCTCAGGGGAGAAACAAAACTCCAACCCTCGACGAATTTGGTTCAAACCTGACGCAAATGGCAGGGGAAGGAAAACTCGACCCTGTAGTCGGCAGACAGAAGGAAATTGAGCGAGTAATTCAAATTCTTGGTCGTCGTACTAAAAATAATCCAGTCTTGATTGGGGAACCAGGAGTAGGTAAAACTGCGATCGCCGAAGGTTTAGCCCAGCGCATTGCTAACAAAGATATTCCCGATATTCTCGAAGAAAAAAGAGTTGTCACCCTCGATATTGGTTTATTGGTCGCTGGTACCAAGTACCGTGGTGAATTTGAGGAACGGCTCAAAAAAATCATGGACGAAATTCGCCAGGCGGGCAATGTAATTCTGGTAATTGATGAGGTGCATACCTTAATCGGTGCGGGGGCAGCAGAAGGTGCCATTGATGCTGCTAACATCTTAAAACCAGCTTTAGCCCGTGGGGAACTACAATGTATTGGGGCTACCACTCTCGATGAGTATCGTAAGCACATTGAAAGAGATGCGGCTCTGGAACGTCGTTTCCAACCTGTACAGGTCGGTGAACCATCGGTAGAAGAAACTATCGAAATTCTCTATGGTTTGCGGGAACGTTATGAACAGCACCACAAATTAAAAATATTAGATGAAGCCTTAGAAGCAGCCGCTAAATTGTCAGATCGTTATATTAGCGATCGCTATTTACCCGACAAAGCGATCGACTTAATTGATGAAGCTGGTTCTCGCGTCCGTTTAATTAATTCTCAGCTTCCTCCAGCAGCGAAAGAGTTGGATAAAGAACTACGGGAGATTTTGAAGCAAAAAGACGATGCCGTCAGATCTCAAGATTTTGACCAGGCGGGGGAATTGCGCGATCGTGAAATGGAAATCAAAGAGCAAATTCGCACCATTGCTTCTAACAAGAAAAATGAAGCAGATGATGGTGACGATTCTCCCCATGTGGATTCTGAGGAAATTGCTCACATTGTGGCTTCTTGGACTGGAGTACCAGTTAATAAGATTACCGAATCTGAGTCTGAGAAATTAATGCACATGGAGGACACCCTTCATCAGCGCATTATTGGACAAGAAGACGCGGTTAAAGCTACCTCTCGTGCCATTAGAAGGGCTAGAGTTGGTCTAAAGAATCCCAACCG
>CALLPS010000191.1 GCA_938015355.1 uncultured Pleurocapsa sp. | reverse complement strand
TTATAATTCTCCTCCTGCCGCTTGGTCTAATAACCAGATTAATTCTCCTTGGGGTTGAATCAGACGGGATGGATATTGGGCATCGTCTCCTTGGGTAGCAAAAACTTGTTTCAGAGCGGGGCGCTTGTTAGTTCCTGCAACCACAAACAAAACACATCTAGCCTGATTGATTAACGGCACAGTAAAAGTAAGACGGGGTTGACCATCTTTATTTCCCACCGTAATTAAGCGATCGCCTACCGTCAAAGCCTCTGTATGAGGAAACAGAGAGGCGGTATGTCCATCATCTCCCATGCCCAACAGAATTAAGTCAAAGGAGGGAATTTCTGCGGTCGTTTGAAAAAATTGTCTTAATTCGACTTCGTGTTGCTCAGCATCTTGCTGGGGATCTCCTCCTGTCGTATTCATGGGGTGAATATTACTAGCAGGGATTTCAATTTTATTGATCCAAGCTTGACGTGCCATCAACTGATTACTATCTTGGTGAGTAGCAGGAACATATCGTTCATCCCCCCAAAAAATATGTATTTTTGACCAGGGCAAAGATTGAGCAGATAAGGCTTCATAAAGAGGTTTGGGAGTACTTCCTCCCGATAGGGCGATCGTAAATTGACCTCTAGAGTCAATCGCCGTTTGGATACGGTCTAGTATGATATCGCGCGATCGCTCTATTAATGCCGATTTGTCAGCTAAGACTTCTACGTTGTGGTTCAAAATAGCCATATTATTCTCCAAGGAATATTTAAAAATGCATTGATCAGCTTCAGTCACAGATTACTCCGCCGTCTATTACGGATACCGCGACCCATATAAAACGACGGACACATGGAAGCCATTTGTGCTGTGACCGTTGGTCAAATTCTTACTAAGCTTTACTTTAATCATTATTGATCTTAAAACTAGCAATTAGATGCTCAACTAAAATTTAAGTATCTCTAGAGATTTTGCTTACGAGAGTTTTATCCTTGAAAGTAATTTGCTGCTTGAGATTTCCAGTATGAATTATTGATCCCCAATCCTTAATAGTAATGTTCAATCTTCAAGATTGAAGAGTAGAATATATGACTAACATGACTTCCATAATATCCACATTATCAACCTGAGTTCTATATTCGATCTCATAAATAGGTGTTAATGTCAACACTTGCAACAATTCTTTATAAGCTTTACAACTTATACAGAGAGTGCAATATACAAATTTAGTTGTAAGGAGAGTAGTTGCTCTGTGCTACAACGTTTAAAGCAAGATTTAAAAAGCGATTTAATCGCAGGATTATTAGTTGTAATTCCTTTGGCCACAACCATCTGGCTATCTGTTTCTACTGCCAAGTGGGCGATCGATTTATTTACCCGCATCCCGAAGCAAATTAACCCCTTCGATGGGCTAGATCCGATTGTAACCAACATTCTTAATTTTTCAGTGGGATTAGCCGTTCCTCTATTGAGCATCTTGCTTATCGGCTTAATGGCGAGAAATTTTGTTGGTCGATGGTTACTAGACTTTGGAGAACAGTTTCTTCAGGCTATTCCCTTGGCGGGTTCTGTGTACAAAACACTGAAACAGATTTTAGAGACTCTTTTAGGAGATTCTAAGACTAAATTTAGGAGGGTAATCATGCTTGAGTATCCTCGTAAAGGAGTATGGACGATAGGCTTTGTGACAGGGAAAGTAAGTCCTCCACTGCAAAGTCATCTGACCCAGGAGATGATTAGTGTATTTATTCCTACCACTCCCAATCCTACTTCTGGCTGGTATGCGATAGTTCCGCAGTCAGAGGCGATTGATATTGATATTTCCATCGAAGATGCTTTTAAAGTTTTGATATCTGGCGGAATTGTTAGTCCTGAGACCCCTGAGATCAAGCCCAATATAGCGATTCCCAACCCTAAGAAAAAAGTGGCACTCAAAAATGTCTTCTCCTCAGAGCAGTCTGGATTGATTTCTCTAGAAGAAGAAAGTTAGTTGGAACTAGGTTGTATAATGATTGAGCTTGATTTAATTAATTAAGTTTAATTAATTTAAGTATTTCCCATTTCTTCCCCATAGATAGAACATGGCTCTGCGTAAACAACCCCGAAGTATTGCTCGTGAATTAGCACTACTCAGTATTAGTCAAATAAAAAATAAAGAAGGTAAACTATCTCAGGAAGATTTGGACAGCCTAGTTTTAGCTGCTATTCGCACTCTAACTATCGA
Source organism: uncultured Pleurocapsa sp. (assembly GCA_938015355.1). GTDB lineage: Bacteria > Cyanobacteriota > Cyanobacteriia > Cyanobacteriales > Xenococcaceae > Waterburya. The sequence continues at coordinate 8,325 of CALLPS010000191.1, read as the reverse complement.
AGTTCAGGATAATCTAGAGGCAGCTTCAGCAGAATTAAAGCGTGGAGAGGATCGTTTATTAAATAGCGAAACCCGTGCCAGCGATTTGGATAGCGCTAAGGTAATGCTCCAGGAGGCGATAGAAGTTTCTCAAGCAGCAGTGAATCGTTTGGGCATGGCGGTTGAATTTCCCGAATTTTTGCAGATTACGAATAAGGAGCAAGTCAGGCAATATGCCACAGATTTGATAGTTACAGTTAATGAGCATCGCCCAGCAATTGAACAAGCACTTTCTAATGTTCTAGTCGGCTGGCAGCTAAGTCGTTTGCCGCGGATTGATCGAGATATACTGCGGATTTCTGTTGCGGAAATGCTTTATTTGGAAGTGCCAGAGAAAGTAGCGATTAACGAGTCTGTGGAACTAGCCAAACGCTATTCTGATGAAGATGGTTTTCGGTTTATTAATGGTGTCTTACGTCGATTGAGCGATCGCCTCAAACAACAAGATCTGGATGAAGTTACTGCACCACAAGAGATTGAGGAGCTAGAAAATCTAGAAGAGGTTGAAGATCTAAAAGAGATTGAAAATACAGAATCAAAAGAAACTAATACGGATGATCTAGAGTCTGAGAATATAATAGAGAAAGAAGATAATCAAACTTTGCCAGTCGTCAAACAGACTGTGATCAATCAAGAGTAGCTAGATGAAGGATAAAGGATAAAAAGTAGAACTCTTGCAACTTATGGGTTCTATTTAGAACGACTATATTTGTATCAAAAATTAAGGTACTTACTCTACACTTCTGCGATCGCATAAATTAAAAAATACTAAAAACCCCCGAATAAACTCATTCCATTATCCAGGGGTTAATTAACTAAAAAACTAATAACATCAATTTAAAAGCTTAGAGCTTATAGCTGTTTAATAACCAGCAAATTGAAAACCAAGACAATTCACTGCCGAAACTCTACATTAAGCCAAACTGTCTTAAGACTCCATGCCCAGTATTCATTTCAACTATAATCGCTGTAACAAAGCCGATCATTGCTAAACGACCATTCCAAATCTCTGAATAGTTAGTAAAACCAAACTTGCCTTCTTTCTTTGCCATAATAAATATTATCTCCTAATTAAACTATCTAATGGTGTCAAGTATTCTTAATATAGCGTAATATACTGACATATTTAGTTTTAATCTGACAATAATTAAGTATGACTACAATTAACTGCCCGTGATTACCACCGAAACTTTAGACTTATTAGAATGGCAACGTTTGTGCCAAAATTTATCTACCTTCGCTGCAACTAAGCTAGGTGTGGTGGCAGCTAGTCAGTTGAGATTACCGACGAGCCAAGGGGAAAGCGAGAGATTGCTCGCTCAAACCAAGGAAATTTATAACCTGGAACAGCAATTAGATTCGGGTTGGACTTTTAAGGGGATTAAAGATGTTGGTGCGTCTTTAGAAAGATCTGGTATTGGGGGTATAATACCAGCCCAAGAACTGTTAGACATCGCCACCACCCTAGCAGGAATGCGCTATCTGCGACGCTTAATTGACAGTAAGAGTGACGAATTGAAGACTTTAGCCGAATTAGTCGCTGATGTACGTACTTATCCCGAAATTGAGCAAGAAATCCATCATTGTATAGACGATCGCGCGGAGATAACCGATCGCGCCAACCCAAAACTGGCAGGTATTCGTAGTGAAATAAAGCATCTGCGGAGTCGCATTTATAAGGTGCTTCAGGGCATTATGCAGCGCAATTCCACAGCGATTCAGGAAGCCGTAATTACCCAACGGAGCGATCGCTTTGTCTTACCTGTTAAACCAGCACAGAAGGAGACGATTAAGGGGATAGTTCATGATGTCTCTAGTACAGGCTCTACTTACTATATCGAGCCGAATGCCATCGTTAATCTTGGTAATCAGTTACGACAAAAAGAACGTCAGGAAAAACGAGAAGAAGAAATAATTTTAAAAGCTTTATCGGAAAAAGTAGCAGAAGTACAAGAAGACTTAGAGAAAGTTTTAGTAGTTGCTACTATGTTGGATTTAGCTACAGCAAGGGCGCGCTATGGCTTATGGCTAGAAGCTAATCCACCGACATTTATCAATCCGAGTCAAAACGAAACCACTACTCTACGTCGCTTACGTCATCCTTTGCTAGTTTGGCAACAACGCCATGAATCGGGAACAGAAGTTGTGCCGATTGATGTCTTAGTTAAACCTGAAACTAAGGTGGTGGCAATTACAGGACCTAATACAGGAGGAAAAACCGTTACCCTAAAGACCATGGGGCTAGTGGCGCTGATGGCAAAAGCAGGCATGTTTATTCCTGCCCAAGTGCCTGTAGAATTGCCTTGGTTCGAGGTGATTTTAGCTGATATTGGAGATGAACAGTCTTTGCAGCAAAGTTTATCGACTTTTTCAGGACATATTCGTCGTATTAGTCGTATTATTGAAGCTTTGCAAAATAATCATGGTAATTCCTTAATCTTGCTAGATGAGGTTGGTGCGGGAACAGATCCCGCCGAAGGGAGTGCTTTGGCGATCGCTCTATTGAAATATTTAGCAGAACATGGTTTATTAACCATTGCCACCACCCACTATGGAGAATTAAAGGCGCTGAAGTATCAAGATCAGAGGTTTGAGAATGCTTCGGTAGAATTTGATGATAGTACTCTTCAGCCTACTTACAGATTGCTCTGGGGGATTCCTGGGCGTTCTAATGCTCTAACCATTGCACAACGGTTAGGTTTAGATACAGAAATTATTGAGGAAGCGCAGTCTTTAGTCGGCACAGGTTCATCAGAAGACGTAAATCAGGTAATTGCTGCCCTCGAAGCACAACGCAAAGAACAGGAAACAAAGGCGAAAGAAGCAGGGAAACTACTGGAGCAAACAGAGCGTTTCTATTCAGAAGTGTCAGAAAAAGCTTCTTCCCTACAAGAAAGAGAACAGTCATTAAAAGCTTACCAGGAACAAGCCGTACAAGATGCGATCGCCCAAGCCAAGCGAGAAGTAGCAGCCGTGATTCGTCGCTTACAGCAGGGAGAGCAAACTATGCAGAAAACCCAGCAAGCGACAGCCGCATTAAACCAGATCACCGCTAAGGAATTAGCTAAAACTCAAACCCCCAAATCCAAGAAGCCCAGTTATAAACCCAAGGTGGGAGAAAAAATTAGAATACCTCGGCTTAATCAGACGGCAGAAGTACTTAGTATTAACGAGGCAACAGAACAGTTAGCAGTGCGATTTGGCATCATGAAAATGAATGTTGGTTTAGCCGAAATTGAATCTCTGAGTGGACAAAAGGCGGACGTACAACCTAAAGCAAAAGCAGCTAAAAAGAAACCTTTAGGACAAACTCAGAAAAAATCTAAAGTAATGGTGCGAACCTCAAGTAATACCTTAGATATTCGGGGACAAAGAGTAAATAATGCTGAAATCGAGATCAATAATGCCATCTCACGGGCGATCGAATCAGGACTTTTGTGGATTATCCATGGTAAAGGTACAGGGCGCTTAAGGGATGGGGTTCATGAATATCTTAAGAATCATCCCCAGGTAGATAAATATGAGCTGGCACCCCAAAAAGAAGGGGGTTCAGGAGTAACGATTGTACACCTGAAATAGCTTAATTTTAGGAAAAAAGTATCGGTTAAATATTGGTTAAATATTAACTTCGCAACTAAGATCCCCTGCTTTCTGAGAAAATCGCAAATTTTCCTTGTAGTCTACAGGGCAATCAATGACTGAGGGCACATCATCAGCTAATGCTTTTTTAAGAGTGGGAATCAAATCCGCCGCCGATTCAACTCGATAACCTTTTAAACCCATACTTTCGGCAAACTTAACGAAGTCAGGATTACCAAAATCAATCGAAGTTGAGTGACCAAACTGATTAATCTGCTTCCATTCAATCAAACCATAACCATTGTCGTTGAAAATTAGAGTTACAAAGGGAGTTTTAACTCGCAGGGCGGTTTCCAATTCCTGGCAATTCATCATAAACCCACCATCCCCTGTCACTGCCACAACTTTGCGCTCAGGGTAAACTAATTTTGCTGCCATCCCTCCTGGTATCGCAATTCCCATGGCGGCGAAACCGTTAGAAATAATGCAGGTGTTAGGACAATCACAATGATAGTGACGAGCCATCCACATTTTGTGCGCCCCCACATCAGAAATTACAATATCTTCTGGAGCCATTACCTGACGTAGATCGTAGATAATTTTCTGGGGTTTAATGGGAAAACCATCATCATTGGCATACTGCTCATAATTCTCTTTAATCTGACTCCTTAGAGTACTAACATTAGCAGGAGTTTTTTTGCTAGTGCGATCGCAACGTTTCACAATATCATTGAGAGAATCAGAAATATCGCCGCATACTTCCACCTGGGGGATATAACTGCTATCAATCTCTGATTTACTTTCCTCAATGTGAATAATTTTCTGATTACCCTCAGGATTCCACTTTTTAGGAGAATATTCAATTAAGTCATAACCCACAGCAATAACCAAATCTGTCTCATCAAAAGCACAGCTAATCAAATCGCGCTGTTGTAAGCCAATCGTCCATAAAGATAAGGGATGAGTATAGGGAATTGCTCCTTTCCCCATAAAGGTGTTAGCCACAGGAATCCCTAATTGTGTAGCAAATTCCGTTAAAGCTTCGCTAGCACAGCTCCGAATGACACCGTTTCCTGCCAAAACCAGGGGATTTTTTGCTTTCGAGATGGCAGCCGCCGCCGCATTTAAGCTACGGGTTGAGGCATAGGTTTTTTCCCGATTATCTCTCAATAGAGGTTTACTCTCTAGAGGCATGGCAGCAATGTTTTCTGGCAAGTCAATATGCACTGCTCCTGGTTTTTCAGCTTGAGCAACTTTAAAGGCTTTACGAACAACTTCAGTAGTGTTGTCTGGGCGAACAATTTGCGCATTCCATTTAGTAATTGGAGCAAACAATGCCACTAAATCAAGATATTGATGGGATTCAATATGCATGCGATCTGTTCCCACCTGCCCCGTGATGGCAATTAACGGTGCGCCGTCGAGATTAGCATCCGCAACTCCTGTCATCAGGTTAGTTGCCCCTGGCCCCAAGGTAGAGAGACAGACTCCCGCTTTACCCGTCAAACGACCATAAACATCCGCCATAAAAGCAGCACCCTGCTCGTGGCGAGTTGTAATAAATTGAATGGGTGAATCCCTTAAAGCCTCCAAAACGTGTAGGTTTTCTTCTCCTGGCAATCCGAAAACATATTCAACTCCTTCATTTTCTAGACACTGCACTAGAATATCCGCCACATTTAACTCGCCCATTACCTTCTTACCCCTTTGATCCGTTGTTAAATTCTTCACCAGACTATACATTATTACCAAACTAAGTATTTTTTGTAACTGATATTTAGTAAATAATTCTGAGAATTATAGTTAAAACCAAGTACATTGATCATAGAAAGAAGAGCAAGATGCTTTTGGGGTTACTAAAGATTTAATCTTTTCCCTGATATATGCTTTTGGTACTTTTTTAAACGTAAACCTGGATTTAAAAAGCTTAGAGCTTAGAGTTGCAAAAAAGTAATCTTCTGTATGACATCGCTTAATGACCAACGCCAAAACTGTTAGTTAGATTAATGGCGATCGCAAATAAAATCGGGATATTTACTGTTTAAAAATAATCATATTTTTAGTTTCTAGATTTTGCGATATCACTCTTGATTTTGAGAAACAGTGATCCGCTATTAATTATTTAAACTTTGCTTTTTAGATTTAAGATAATAGATAGAGAGTTAGTTAATAAATAGCACAAACAAGTAATGGAAAAGATTATTAACTTGCACATCGAGAAACTACCAGAAGGTTACTATTTAGCAACTACGGAGGATATTCAAGGACTTGTTGTTCAGGGACAAACCATCGCCGAAACTCTAGAGATTGCTCGTGATGTTGCTCAAAAGCTTCTTGAATCTCAGGAAAATATAACTTTGACTCCAGTTAAAGAATCTTTTAACTATCCTCTAGTAGTTGGTCAGTAATTATTGATGGGAAGGCTATCAGGATTTAAATATCGCAAAATTATTAAAGTGTTGCGGGAATTTGGATTTGAATTTCATCGTCAAGCTGCGGGAAGTCATGAAATTTGGTTCAATGCTAAGACCAATTGCTATACAACCATTCCCAAACATACAGGAGATTTACCTGAAGGAACATTGCAAGCTATTCTACAACAAGCAAATATTACACCAAAAGATTTTTTACAAAAAGCCCGCCGATAAGTTTTTCTGAGTAGTGCGATCGCTCCATAGTTAACCATTGACTATTGATTTGGTACATTTAAACCTAGATTTAAGATTAAAGGCAAAACCAGCAACCAGAATAGTTAATCCTCCTGTAATCCACAATGGAGTCGTGTAATTTAAACTCACCAGCAAACCAGAAATCACAGGACCGATCGCATTAGACATACTGAGATAGGATGAATTTATCCCCAAAACCTCCCCTTGTTCTTGAGCATTAGAATTGAGGGACAATACGGTATCGATTAATGGCATCGGAAAAGAATTAACCAGACCAAAGACCATTAAAATAATTATAAATGCCCCATAGGTAGGAAAAGTCGGCATCAGTAAGAAGGTTATACCCCGCACCACTAAAGAAACGGCAATGATATCAACCAGATTAAATCGTTTACTCAAAGACTCTAGGGCAAATACTTGGGAGATAAAGCCTAAGATCCCGACTAAGGCAAACATAATCGCTAAACCTTTAGTATCCTGTCCCAGGATATTCAGAAAAAACGGCTGAAAGGCAAAGGCAAAAATAGTAAAGGTACTCCCGCTTAAAAATGTCAAGATAAATAGCTGACCTAATCTTGGTCTAGTGGCTGACTTGGCAATCTTCCCAAAAGCAAAATCATCCCAGCTCAATCTAAAATTTTCTGACTGTCTAGATGCGGTTTCGGGTAAGAAAAACAGAGTTAGTAAAGAAGCAAAAGCGGCGATCGCAGCACTAATTAAAAAACTCATCCCCAAGGGAGAAATTCCTGGTAAAGTGGGCAACTGTTGCGCCAGATAACTTAAAACAGGGCCAATCACAAACCCTAAACGAAAAGTTGCGCCAAAGATACCAAATGCTTTGGGACGTTGCTTTGGAGTCGTAATATCGCTAATTACTGCACTGGCAACGGAAGTGTTGCCTCCAGTTAAACCATCTAACATTCTCGCCACATATAACAACCAGGCTACACCTGCTACACTAGCCAGTAAGTTAGCTATCATTGTCCCTGCCAGGCTAAACACCAGGATGTATTTTCGACCCAGGCGATCTGATAGTTTCCCTAAGACGGGAGTACCAAAAAACTGCGATAAAGCAAATGCAGTAGTTAACAAACTTGCTTGAAAGTCACTTAGCCCAAACTGTTTCGCGTAAGGATAGATCAGGGGAATAATAATCGTAAAGCTAATGGAATTGATCAAGGCGATCAACGCAATTAGCCAGAATAATGGAGGTAAATCAAATTGATCACGCCAGTTAGGGCTTTTCATTTATGGGGTTGTAGCAACTCAGTCTAGAGTATCTCTTTACAATCTCGATGACAAAGCTATAGCCGTACAAAGTTAGGTTAGGACATCAGTAAAAATGCGATCGCCAATTCCATGAAGCAGTAGTTAAATTCAGGGTGACAGGGGTAAAATTAACTAGTTGCGAGATGATGATGCGATCGCGAGTTTAGATTCTACATTAATTAATGTAGCCGAAATTTTAGACTTAGGGAAATAGTTGATTTATATTTCAAGTATGAAGTAAAAGCGATCGAAGCTTCCGCTTTTCTTGATTTAACCCCTAGCCTAGTTTACTATCGGGCAGCAGGATATGCGATCGCAAAAATTAGAGGAATTATATCGTAAATATAACTCTATTGCCGAAATTCCCGCCTTAGAGCGGAAAAACTATCTTTAAACGAGATTTAGAAGAGGTATGGCAAGATATAGGATTAAGGATTGAGCTTAGGATATTCAGCTTGAGAGTGTAAATTTATCCTTTTTCCTTCATCCTTACGAGCAGATAGCTAAACTTTGTCCTAATCTAACTTTGTATGGCTATACTATCCCAAAAATAAATTCCCATAGTAAGCTTAATCTGAATTATCTTCACAGATAAGTATATGGGTTAAATTAATTTATGAAGATGCTCTGGGTAGTGCGGGGTAGTAAAGAGGTCAGTAGATAGACCTCCTGGAACTCAAGTATTGTCGAATATATTTTAAGATAAACCTGTATTCATCCCTTGTTTACCTGTAGCCAACTCAACTTTAATAATTTTACCGCCCATTTT
>CALLPS010000190.1 GCA_938015355.1 uncultured Pleurocapsa sp. | reverse complement strand
GAACTTCCTCAAACTGTGGTTTTTTAAGGCTATCTACCATTATTTCTAATATTTAACTTTCTTTTCTACTTACTTATTATGTGCCGACTCTTAATTGCCATCATCAGCAGGTGATAAGTATATATTCTCTAACAGTTGAGATATCTTTCAACTGTTTGTTAATGAATATTAACTACCCAGTCTATTGAATATTGTTAGTGCTTAAATTTCTTGACTACATAAAACTTGTGCAGCCGTTAACGAGAATTTAGTCACAGTGGTAGAAGCTATAATTTGCTCTCCCTCAAATACGGTTTCCTCGTACAAACCATCAATCAAAGATAATACCGTTACCTTAGAAAATTCGGGATCGATAATCCAGTATTCAAGAATTCCTCGTGCAGCATACTCTGATCTTTTATACCTATAATCTCTGTCTCGATTAGCTTTGCCAGGAGAAACCACTTCCACAACTAAAACAGGGGATGGCATATCAGCAGTAATGGTAGCTCGTCTACCGCCAATTGCTGCCAATAATTCCTCTGTCAGAATTAATAAATCGGGCATTCTTACTCTAGTCCGATTGCCTGTAACTACTATCTCAGTATCTTTGTGGCGAATAAGTTTAATGGGAACAAGTTTTAAAAACTCTGATAGTAGATAGAGAGCAATTAAATTATTGCGATCGCTTTCAGGAGGCATTGTAATTAATTTACCATCTACCAATTCATAACGATTTTCCGTATCGTCATCATAGAAGAGATATTCTTCCAGAGTCAATAGAGCAGTGGTAGTGGTCATTTCCTTAAGCTATCAAATCTTTTTTAGACATAGGGAATATGTATATTATCAATTATACGACCTATACAGCCTGTACTACCAACTTATAAGATCTGACTGGCAAACAAGTCAATTGTGTAGTGATACTAAATCCGATTGATAAAAGTAACGATTGATTTTTACTGGCTAGATATGGTGTAACCAAGCACCTTTCAGATTTCAGATTTCAGATTTCAGATTTCAGATTTCAGATTTCAGACTTCAGATTTCAGATTTCAGATTTCAGATTTCAGATTTCAGACTTCAGACTTATAAAACAAATAAGTAACCTCTACGAATAGGATTTAGTATGATTATGAATATCTAGATACAGTGACTTCATTATCTACTCAAACCGACTACAGCGTTTTGTCCCCCAAAACCAAAGCTAAAACACATGGCATGATTAATTTCAGTTTTTCTGGTTTGAATAATTACGTCCAAGTCAAATTCTAAGTCTCTTAAACCGACACAGGGTGGCAAATAACCATGCTTCATTGCCATTAAGGTCAATGCGGCGCCAATCGCCCCTGATGCTCCCAGAGTGTGACCTGTCGCCCCTTTAGTAGAACTCACCGCAATCGGTTGGGGAAATATCTGCTGAATTAACTGGGCTTCATGGCGATCATTTAAGACTGTACTCGTACCATGAGCGTGAATATAATTGACCTCTTGGGGTTCTAATCCACTGCGCTCTAAGGATTGTTTAATTGCTCTTGCCGCACTACCATTAACTGTCTGAGGAGAGCTAATATGATGGGCATCACAGGTTAAACCAAACCCTCCAATTTTACCGTAGACTGTTGCCTGACGACGAGCAGCTAATGCTGCTGTTTCTAACACAAACATTGCTCCCCCTTCGCCTAAGACTAGACCCGAGCGATCGCGATCAAAAGGGTAACAGCCTCTACTGGATAAAGCCCCCATGCGATCAAAAGCAGCGATGGTTAGGGGACTAATAGGGGCTTCTACGGCTCCCGCAATTACTCTCTGGCATCTACCTGTTTTAATTAATTCATAGCCTCTAGCTAATGCCCAAATTCCTGTAGCGCAGGCAGCCATGGGTGCTAGTACGGGAGCTGAGGTTTGGAGATAACGACCTGTAAGAGTTGCAGGTTGATGAGGTAGAGTGTTTAACCAATCTTGATTTTGGTCTTTGTAGGTTGCTAATTGCTCCCAAATTGCTTGACAACCACGACTAGAGCCAATAACTACACCACAATCATCGAGAGGAATTTGTAGTTGAGCATCTTCTAAAGTATCGAGCAGAATCCTTTGAGTTAAATCATCGATTTTGCTGGGCTGGGTGTCAATCAAACCCAAAGGATAGGTTGGGAAGTCTGGGAAAAGACTATGCAATCTGATCCCAGTTTTACCCTGTAAGATATTTGACCAAGTTAACTGAAGTGATCCGAGACAGGATGCCAATCCTATCCCAGTAACAACCACATCCATAGATTTCTTAATGACTTATTGATTGATTAAATTATGAGTTTTTAACCTAAGACCATTAAATTAGAGACTCATAACTAACAATCAAACCCAATCTATTTCTTAAGATTTTCGATGCCTTCTACTACTTTGGCTGTGCCAATGCGATCGCCTTGTTTGATGCCATCAACTACATCCATACCTGCAACAACCTTGCCAAAGACAGCGTAATCTCCATCCAAAGAAGGTAAATCTTCTAGGGCAATATAAAATTGAGAAGAAGCGGAATCAGGCATTTGTGAGCGAGCCATGGCAATGACACCGCGATCGTGTTTTAAGATTACCTTGGCACCAGGAAGTTTCGCTTTACTGTAAGTAGGCTTGTCGTCTCCATCTAGCTTAATTTCTAAGGGAATGCGACGTTCCATGCCAGTTTCTGGATCAGTAAAGCCCCCTGTCCCCAACTGCCCACCGAAGTTGGGATCTTTTCCTTGAGGATCTCCTCCCTGGGCGACAAACCCTGGAATTACACGGTGAAATACTAGCCCATCGTAAATACCCTGATCGATCAAATCAACAAAGTTTCCCGCAGTGGTTGGAGCATCTGTACCATTGATTTCAATCAAGATGGGTGAACCATTAACCTGCAATTCTACTTTTGCCATCCCTTCTAGTTGGGGCAAATTATTACTCATTATTTTATTACTGTTTTTGGCACTCGCCAATTGTGATTGATTAGTTGCCAGATTATCAGATGATGAGGATGATTGTGAAATATCTGTCGCCGAAGTAGCGCAGCCCCCTACGACCAAACTGCCCACTAGCAGTAAGGAAAACATTTTAATCAGCCATTCTTTATTGTTTGCCATATTTATGAACCTTGACTTAACTACCGCTTATGACATTGACCGTTGTAGCCTAATTTTTGTTCAACTAGTGTAGTCTGTTGCTACCCTCAATGATTAAAAATCATAAATTATTACCATTATTATTAGTTTTGGATATATTTCGTTGATTTATTCAATCTAATCTATTACTAACGATATACTATACATCTATTACAAAAATACAGACTCATGCCTCACGAACAATTAAATATATCAAGTAACAAACCAGTATTATCTTGGGCGAATCATCAACTTGATAATCGAGAAGCCCAAATGGCAAAAAATGTGGCATCCCTTCCATTTGTATTTAAGCATGTAGCACTGATGCCCGATGTGCATTTAGGGAAAGGAGCATTAGTTGGTTCAGTTATTGCCACGAAAGATGCGGTAATTCCTGCTGCTGTTGGGGTCGATATTGGGTGCGGGATGGCTGCGGTCAAAATGCCCTTTATGGGCGATCGCCTGGAAGGAAAACTGAAGAAAATTCGTCATCAAATTGAGCGATCGATTCCTGTTGGTCGATGGGGCAATAAAAGTATTGAGCAGAAAGTTACTAATTGGCAAGGATGGCGCGATTTTAAGGAATTGCATCCAGGGGTGCAGGATTTAGATAATAAGGCGCAACTACAAATGGGTTCTTTAGGTGGTGGAAATCACTTTATTGAGCTGTGTTTGGATACGGAAAATTATGTCTGGCTGATGCTACATTCTGGCTCACGTCATATTGGTAATAAGCTAGCTCAATGTCATATTTCTACGGGTAAAAAACTGGCAGAATTGGCTAACCTTAGTCTGCCCGATCCTGACTTGGCTTATTTTGTGGCTGGTACGCCCGAATTTGAGGCATATTGGCGTGATTTGCAGTGGGCGCAAGATTATGCTCGTTTTAACCGAGATGTAATGATGGAGCGTTTTAAGCGAATTATTCAAGAGTTTGTCACGGGAGGAAAAGAGATTAAACCTCTGTTATCGGTGAATTGTCATCATAACTATGCCGAAAAAGAAGTTCACTTTGGCGAAGATGTTTATGTGACTCGTAAGGGTGCTGTGCGCGCTCAAGAAGAAGACTATGGCATTATTCCTGGTTCAATGGGAACTAAATCTTATATTGTTAAAGGAAAAGGAAACCACGACAGCTATTGCTCCTGTAGTCATGGAGCTGGACGATTAATGTCTCGTACCAAAGCCAAGAAAGAATTTACGGTGGAGGATGTGATTGAACAAACTCAAGGAGTTGAATGTCGTAAGGATAGCAAAATTATTGATGAAATTCCTGGGGCATATAAACCAATTGAAGAGGTAATGGCAAACCAGTCAGATTTAGTTGAGGTTGTTGCTACCCTCAAACAGGTAGTTTGTGTTAAAGGATAATTTGAAACTGGGTTATATGCAATACGAATTTAACCCAGTACCTATTGTCTAAACGTTGCCTGTTTCTTTACTTGCGATTTGAACCCCTTTATATATGCCATAACCCAAAAGTGCAGAAGCCCCAATAACTCCAGCAATAGGCAGAGCAACTGTCGTGGTTGTAGTTAATCCGATTGCACCTAGGATTCCTGGCGCAGATGTTGTAAGAGTAGCCACCGTAATTGATCCCGCTCCAGCAGTAGAGGCAATTGTAGTTGCTATTGCACCAACAGCTTTAACTTCAGTATTTTCCATTGTTTAGAATCTCGTTAAAAATATATTTGAACAATTAAAGTATTCGATCGCTTTTTCCCTGATTACAGTCAATACATAAAGTTTGTAAGTTGTTAATCTCATTTTTGACTTCTGACCAATTTCTGTAAATACGTGGGTTTGCGATCGCTAGACATAAATTTGGAGCAATAATATTTGATTATTTGCTATCTATAAACGCTTTCTTGACTCCATAAGCAGCCATCCCAAAAACAGCACCGACGCTAGCGACAGTACCAACGCCAATTCCAATACCTGTACCTGCTACTGCTAAACCCATTCCACCAACAACATTAGATACTCCTGCACCTGCTATGGCGCCACCTGCTGTAAATATTGCTGCTTCTATTTTTTTTGCCTTCTTATTTTTATACATGTTTCTATTAACTAATAATTTCAAATTATTGTTGTAGTATTTATGATAATTAGGTAATAAAAGTATCGGTGTGATTTTAGACATCAGAAAAAAATCGCTAATCAAAATGCTAATTAAGTCATCATGAAAAGCGATATAGAGAGATTATATCTATCAGCATTCGGGGTTTTGGAAGTAATTTCTAAAAGCTAAAAGCTAGTAAGTTGGAACGAGGCTAAATCATATTGAGCGCCTTACAATCCTTCTAAGGGGACTTCCAAAAATCTAGCCAATTCCGCCCCTTGATTTTCTAATTCAGAAAGGGCAATTGGTTCCCCCACACGGGTTAAAGGAAGATCTCTTCTTTTCTTGGAGCGCAAATATAAGGTGTGTTTTGGACTTAATCCTTCTCTGATTTCGGCTCTGATTGATTGTACTTCTTGTATAGGAAATTCAACCTCGACTAGCCGATTCTTCCCTGGATATCCTTGGCGGGAAATCACAACCTTATTGCTTGATTTATCAAATTCGTTATAACCCCCACCCACATTCCAGAAAAGTAGCAACCAGAGATATGTCGCCAGGAGTGATCCAGCTACACCATAAAAGGTTAGTGCCACTCCCTGAGGAATAAACTGTAACTGACTAGTGTCAGAAACGATTAATAAATTGATCTGAAGATAGCTTGATAAACCAGCTAGCAAAAACCCCACTCCTCCTATGGTAACTATGACTGCCCACAAGAGGTTACTTAACCTGCGAGAGCCAAGGATATCTTGCCTCAGAATCTTCTGTTGCTTTGTTTGATTGATTGTCATCACCATTGTCTTAAATTGAATTAATATCTTTTGCTGAATCAGAGGATTTTGCTCTAGACTCTTATTTTCACTGTTCATTGTTTAGACAGTTTTTCATAAGTAATCGATAGAGCCATCGAGCAGCATAACCCGATGTCTTCCCAATAATTAACTTACCAAACTTCCGTTGCACCTGATTTTTATTAAGACTTTTAACATTGACTAATCCAGCTATTATAAAGACTTAGTTTACCCAAACAAGATTACTTAAGTTAATCGCTCATAGCTGATAGCTACGGCGAAGCCGTTTACGGATTAAAAACTAACCACTCTCAACAAAAATCAAAAAAATACATTAGAGAATCTTGCATACTAAAGTGAGCTATATCCTATGTAGATAAAGTACTATACGGAATATAAAAATTAGATTTATGAATCTAAAAGCAGAAGTATCTGTAATTGTTCCTAGCTACAATAGCGAGGAATACATCGCCCAAGCTTTAACATCAATTTTCAATCAAAGTTATCGAAATTTGGAAGTAATTTTAATTGATGATGCTTCTATTGATTCCAGCCTCGACATAGCCCGTGGTTTTTCAGATACAAGGTTAAAAATAATTGAAAATTATCAGAATAAAGGAGTAAGTTATAGTCGTAACCGTGGAATTAGGGAAGCTCAGGGTAAATGGATTGCTTTATTAGATTCTGATGACTGGTATGCTCCAGAGCGATTAGAAAGGTTACTAGAAATAGCTGAATTAAGCAATGGAGACTTGGTGGCGGACGATTTGTATCTTATGAGGAATAGTAAGCAGCATTGGAGTACTTTGCTGACTGAGAGGACTCAGAAACCATTATCTCCCCTTTCAATAATTGATGCTGTAAAATTTGTTACCAGCGATCGCTTATCTCCGATAGATGCTAAACGTAATTGGAGTTTAGGTTACACTAAACCCCTGATTCGACGGGAATTTTTGCTTAAAAATGACATTTGGTACAACGAAACGATTAATGTCGGGGAAGACTTTACTCTTTACCTAGAATGTCTCAGACAAGACGCAAAGTTCTATTTGCTGGCTAAACCCTATTATTACTATCGAACCAGGATTTCATCCCTTTCGACCAGAAAACCGACAGAATTCTTAATGGAGTCATGCAGAATCACTCAAAGCTTTATTAACAGAGAAGTTCACTCCCCAGCAGAATCTCACCTGCTCCAGGCATTATTGCAAAACCTAACCATTTTTCAAAAGCGACTAGAATACTATCGCTTAATCGAAAACATCAAGCATAAAAAGTTGATTCAAAGTATTAGGCATGCGATTAGTAGTCCCTATATCTTGCTCGATTTATTTAAGAAATTGATGATGATTGTCAAGAGAAAATTAGCAACTATTTTCGGAATTGCCAATAATGATGACCGAAATCAGGTTCTAAGTCAAGAAGAAGATAACTGTTCTAACATAACAATTATTAATTAGCTTTTCTCGCTTTGAATTCTAATAAGTTAACTTGTTTCTGTAGGCTTTTGTTTTCAGTTTTTAAGACAGCAAGTTTCTTTTGGGCTCTACGAAAATGACCTTTGTAAGCCCCTAAACTTTGATTGCTTACCCCTAATTTCTGACGACGGGTTACTTCTTTGGCGTATTGACGCTGGAGTTTTTTATATGCTGTTTGTAACTCTTTTAAGCCACCCTTGCACTCTGACTTAAGTTTTTTTAATTCTCGATCCCTGGTCGCCACCATTTTATTTAGGAATTCGATTTTAACCAACATTTGTCGATCAAAATTATTACTTTTAACCTGTTTGATCAATCCCTCATAACTGTGATGAATCCAGTCATGTTGTGACTTAAAAGCTCTTCTCGTTACTTCATATTTAATAGTATTTAAAACTGCTTCTTTATAAATACCTTT
>CALLPS010000189.1 GCA_938015355.1 uncultured Pleurocapsa sp. | reverse complement strand
ATCGTAAGTAGTCAAATCAACCCATGATTGCTCATTTAAAGACACGGTTTTGGTTTAGGTAAGTAAGTGGGTGTAATTAAATATAAGATGATTTATTTTGGGACTAGGGACTAGGGACTAGGGACTAGGGACTAGGGACTGGGATTTCACATTCGGGTCTTGGTCTTATAAATTATTTCGCCTACCTACTTAGTAGGTAATAGGTAGTAGGTAGTAGGTAATAAGTAGCACCATCTAGTAGGTAGTAGGTAGTAGGTAGTAGGTGTCCTAACCTAAATTTGTCATGCTACATGTAGCTAATTATTGAACTACTTTTGGAAATTAGGTCGATCTGGGAGGGGAATATCCTTTAAATCTGTGGGTTTTCTGTCTGGTAAAGGAATATTGCGCAAGCGATCGCGGAGAGAGGGTAACGGTTGTGGTTCTGGTTTCGGCTCAGGTTTAGGCTTTGGTGCTGGGACAGGCTTAGGTTTTGCTTCAGGTACAGGTTTGGGTTTTGCCTCAGGTATCGGGGGAGGAGTTGGCTCAGGTTCGGGTTTCGGTGCTGGTTTGGGGACAGGTTCTGTTTTCGGCTTTTGCTTTTCTTCTGCCCTTCTAATAGAGGGTAAGGTTAAGGAAGGACAAATCTCTGAATCATATTCATAATTAACCGTGACCTGAAATGGTTTGGGGTTTGGGGTATCATTCTTAAAAATGCGATCGCTAATATCTTTACTGGCTTGTTGATTAAAAATGGGATATTTTGCACCTTTAATTAAATCAAGAGCTACTACTTCTCCTTTAGCATTGACTACGACTCCAAAGACGCTACTACCCTTAAGTCTCCTAATACAGGCATCACGGGGGTAAGTTCCTACAATTTCAGTTGTGTTTGGTTTAATTTCTGCAACTTTAGCTAACCAGGCAACGTAGTTTTTTCTGGCATCTTCATCAGTAGTACCCGCCTCGTTTCTAGTTAGACTTTGACTCAAATTTTTAATCCGCTGGCTCGAATTGGCAGCTTGTTTGGCAGCAATCTCTTCAGGAGTTGGTTTTGGCTTGGCTTCAGGTTGTTTATTTGGTTCTGGCTTCGTTGCCGTTGTGGGTGGCTTCTCGGGGTTGCCTGGTTGCTCTGGAGTCGTAGAATCGACTGGTTTATCAGGAGTTTGACCAACATTGGGAGGTAACTTAATTGGTTCAACTTTAAAATCTAGGGGATTAATAGTTGGAGGTAAGGGTAAATCAGATAAATCCCCCACAGGAGGAAGGGTGATATCTGTTATTGGTGGGAGATCAGGAAAATCAAATATAGGTGGCGGCGGAATAGTTAGAGGAGGAAGAGGAGAAGAATCTCCGATCCCAGGAATTAAATTAGGAGGAATGGCGAAAGGTGAGGCTGGCTCGCTACTATCAAAATCAGGAAGATTGCTCAGATCGGGAGTATCTGGAGTTGACTGTTGGGGAGAAAAGTTGGGTAAACGAGACTGTTGTTCTGGATTAAGTTCAATTATGGAAACTTCCCTTCTCCCAGAATCATTATTAAATTTTATCGTAGGTAACCCAAACTTCAAAATCAATAAATGAAATGCGATCGATATTAACAAACATAGCTGTGCTGGGTTAATTAGCTTACCAGATTGATTGTCTAATTGTGACTCGTAGGACATAACCCGCAACCATCAAAATAAAAGATAAAATTTATTTGTCTAGTTTACAGAATAACTTCAAAAAATAAGAACGTTGATAATTTAATCTCACAAAGCGATTATTATAAGTTTTCTATATAGATGGGGTTTATCGCAATTTCCAGAGTCATAAGGTAGAGTATTTTCCCCTTTTCCCCTTTCCCTTTAACCAGACACAACCGATATGTCCCCCACAAATACGAAAATTGCTGCTATATATACTCTTTGTTGCTTTAGGTTTCAAAATATCTCGTCATAAGCAGAACCAAAACCAAGTAAAAGATAGTAGACATAAACAGCACCAATATTATGTTTAAAGATATATAGATAGGTTAGGATTCTTTTTTTGAGGTTCTATTGTTGATTAAATTTGTAGCGCATTTTTCAAGAGAATTAAACCGTAAGACCACTTAAATATCGAAGTTCATACAGCATTCTAATTTTCCCTATTATGTTATGGGCGATCGCAGACTATGATGATACCAGTTAATACACATAATCTTTATCTAGCAAAGGTTTCAGCCGTTGTATTGTACTAATAAGTGAAACTATAACACCAATATCTGAAAAACTTGGCGAAAGCCTCTGACTTCAGGCGGAGGTGAGCTTACTGGATTCACTATCTTCCTCAAATATCTGCAAGGTTAGAGTTCTAATTGCGGAAACTGTGCCTGGAGCAATATCCCGCAGTTCTTCGACAACATCATTTAGCAACCCTAAACTTTCCTCGACTTGCCCTTGAAGTTGTAAGATTTGTTGGGAGTTAAATCCAGAGGATGCGAAATTGGGATTATCAATCAATTCCGTAAATAATTCTTTTAATGTCGTCAGTTTTTCTGTTTCCATTGAATTTGTCTACTGTTAAAGCCGTTGCTAAAGCCTATTCCTAAAAAAAGAAATTAGCAAGAGGGAAAAAGCAGAAATTTAGAACGAAATAGTCTTTAAAATCACTTTGCTACCAAAAAAGTTATGGTGGCATCACATTTACTCTAAAAAAATGTTGTTTTTGTAACAAATATTGAGATTTTTGGCAATTTATTTCACAACAATAATTAGTGGCAAACAATCACAAGGAGAAAAATAGGATATGACTATTGCCATACCCCATATAAGATAATCTAACTAACTACAAAAGATTTAGTTCATCGACTTTGTTATCGTTAGTCAAGATTTCTATTTCTCAGCAACTTTTGTCCATTCTGTGTGCAAGAATTCACCTCGGGGACCATCGACTCGCTCATAAGTATGAGCACCAAAGTAATCTCTCTGTGCTTGAGTTAGATTTTGCGGTAAAGTCGCACGACGGTAGCTATCAAAATAATCCAGTGATGAACTGAAAGCAGGAACAGCAATCCCTAGTTGATTTGCAGTTGCCAAAACATCACGCCAAGCAGCTTGACGGTCTAAAATTGATTGCTTAAATTCTGGTGCCAGTAACAGGTTTGGTAGATCAGGATTTTCATTAAACGCTTTCTTGATCTTGTCGAGGAAACCAGCTTGAATAATACAGCCTCCCTTCCAAATCCGTGCTATTTCTGCCAGATTTAGCTTAAAGTCAAACTCTTTTGATGCTTTGCTCAATAGTGCCATTCCTTGAGCATAAGAACACATTTTAGAGCAATATAGAGCATCTCTGACTTGGTTGATAAATTTCTGCTTTTCACCTTCATATTTACCAGAAGGAGCCGTGATTTCCTTTGAGGCTGCTACCCGTTCATCTTTATATGCCGACATAACACGAGCATTGACCGCTGCATAGATCGTAGGAATTGGTACACCCAACTCTAAAGAGCTAACAATTGTCCAACGCCCTGTCCCTTTTTGTCCCGCAGCATCTAAAATTGAATCTACTAAAGGCAGACTAGTTTTAGGATCGGTATTGCTGAAAATATCAGCAGTAATCTCGATCAAGAAAGAATTTAGCTCATCAGTATGATTCCACTCGCTAAATACTTCTTTTAGCTCATCACCCGTGAGATTGAGGGTATTTTTCATTAAGTCATAGGCTTCAGCGATTAGCTGCATATCCCCATACTCAATGCCATTGTGTACCATTTTCACATAGTGACCCGCACCACCATGACCAATGTAAGTCACACAAGGACCATCATCTACCTGAGCCGCAATTTTAGTCAGGATCGGCTCTAAATCCCGATAACCAGCTTCTGTCCCGCCAGGCATCAAACTAGGACCATTCAGTGCTCCTTCCTCTCCGCCACTGACACCCATGCCCACAAAACCAAGTCCAGTGGCTTCTAAGTCCTTAGTCCGTCTTTCGGTATCGTTATAAAGCGAGTTTCCACCATCAATGATAGTATCGCCTTGTTCTAGAAGGGGTTTTAATTGTTCAATAACCGCATCAACAGGTTTACCTGCTTTAACCATTACTAAAATATTACGAGGGCGTTCTAAAGTCTGAACAAATTCTTCTAAAGAATAAGCAGCTTTAATATCTTTGCCTGGCGCTCTTTCTGCCATGAATTGTTCGGTTTTGGCAGCGGTACGATTATATACGGCAATTGGGAAACCGCGGCTTTCTACGTTGAGGGCAAGATTCTCCCCCATTACGGCTAAACCAATTACTCCAAAAGTTCTTTTCGTCATAGTATTCAAATTGCTCTAAGATTTCTTAATTTTGTTTAACTGGAGAATAACAACCTAAAAAAAGGCTAACGCAGTTTCTTCTGTTGAGATTCTTTCCTTAATTAACTCTTCGATTTTTTGTGCTTAATTTGCTGCTAAATAGTGTTCCAGGAACAATTAGGTCATAAAACTGTGTCATCCAACACAATTAAACTAGCTTGAGATGAGGTCGCCATGATGATCTTAAAACCTTTAAGAGATCTGAGCGATCGCTACAGTACATATTTTTTAACCTGAAAACTATTTAACTTGCAAATCTCCTTAATAATGAACTCAGATTATGAAACTACTATTAGAATCGGAGAAATTTATATGGTTTGGACTAAAACCTTAGCCGTTGATGACCTAGCACCCAACACGAGGCAGGTTGTTAAATTAGAAGAGAAATCGCTTTTATTAATTAACGAATCGGGAACTATCTACGCCATTGATAAAGTCTGTCCCCACTTAAAACTCTCTTTCAAAAACAGCAAGGTGACTCCTGATGGGTCAATTATCTGCCGTTGGCACCGAAGTGAGTTTGACTTGGCAACTGGCAATGTTAAAAACTGGTGCCCCTTTCCTCCAGTAGTAGGGAATGTCTTGGGTAAAATTTCTTCAGAAAAAACCTTGGGGGTTTTTCCGACAAAAGTTGAAGATGGACAAATTTTAGTAGATATATCTGCTTAAGATTTTTAGGGTGTTGAATTATGATTGCACCCTAATCTTTGATTCTTAATTCTTAATTTCTGCCATAGGTTTTGATTGGCTCTTTGATAAAACGAATATAGAAGTTTTTAAAAGTCGATCGCAAGACACGAGGCAGTCCAAAGTCAATCGGCATCAAGGCATCAGGTAATTTCCAATCAGACACTTGTAAGTCAGCGGGTTGGCAGTAGGGAAACTCAATTTCGGCGAGTTCGGAGCAGTATCCCTGTTTAAACTGGGCAGCTAGAGTCGGCACAGTTAGAGGATCGACGTTTAAAATGTCAATCATGGCTCGATCTAAAGCGAAAACATCAGTAGATGCCCCCAAAACTCCTAGCTGCTTAGGTTCACCTCCACTGGGTCCATTTCCTTCGTGACCGATAATACCGTCAATAATGGTTAAATTAGGCGCGACCGCTTTTGCTGTTTCGACAATCATTTCTCCAAAGCGATCAGCGTCTTTTCCTGCTTCCATATGCCACCAAGCCTTCATTTTGCCAGGGACACAGCCAAAGAGATTTTTAACTCCCAAAGTCATCGTTAACTGCATATGGGATTTTACTTTAGGCAAGTTAATCACCACATCTGCGTCCATGGCTTCTTTTGATAATCGGAGATGTTGAAAATTTTCGTTCTCTGTTGCGTAACGCTGTCCTTTAAATTCAATAATAGGCAAGTCTAGTTCTTCGCATAACGGTAGATAACCATTTGCTTTTGCCACTCCTCTAGCACTTCCAAAAGCGGGACTATCTCCTAAGAAAGGCATGCCTCCTGTTTCTTTTACTAACTGAGCAACACAGTAGACGATTTCAGGACGAGTAATGCATTCTTTGGTGGGACGACTACCTGTTAATAGATTCGGCTTTAATAATACACGATCGCCAGGTTTGACGATAGCTGCCATTCCCCCTAAAGGTTCAAGTAAATATTCAAGGTGCGATCGCAATTCCTGAAGTTCGTAAGACTCAGCCTCGTCGGGAAGACCGGTACCGATTGGCTTGCCGAAGTCGACGACCAGAATTCGATCGGCGATGTCCATCACCAGACCCATGTCGTGCTCGACAAGAATCATGGAGATGCCCAGTTCAGAGCGAATGTCGAAGATGAATCGGGCCATGTCCTCGGTCTCTTCGAGGTTCATGCCGGCTACCGGCTCATCGAGCAAGAGCAGGTCTGGATCCATCGCCAGGGCTCGACCCAACTCGACTCGCTTCTGAATGCCGTAGGGCAAGAGAGATACCGGCATTTTGCGATAGGGCTGGATCTCGAGGAAGTCGACGATGTCTTCGACCCGCGCCCGGTTCTCCATTTCCTCTTTCTTGGCGGCACCAAACCATTTCATCCCAGCGAACCAGGATTCCTTCATCTGAATATGCCGACCGGTGAGGATGTTGTCGATCACTGTCATGTTGCCGAACAACGCAATGTTCTGGAACGTGCGAGCGATACCGAGTCGGGCGACCGCATCGGGCCGTTGACCCATGATCGAATCACCGCGCCAGCGGATATCACCTTCCTGGGGTCGGTACACCTGCGAAATCGAGTTGAAGATCGACGTCTTACCGGCGCCGTTGGGCCCGATGATGGCGAACAACTCTTCGTTGTTGACGTGGAAGCCGACTCCGTCGATGGCGGTAACGCCACCAAAGCGCAGCGTGATGTCTTCGACTTCAAGCAGCGGTTGATTCTGAATGCTCATGATGCCCACTTCTTCTTGCGCTTGTAGTGTTTGACGTCCTTGAACGACTTCCGACCGCCGTCCTCGTCATCCTCGTCGTTGCCGTGAAGGCCGAGGTAGAACTCTTTGACGTCGTCATCGGCCAGAAGCTTCTGAGCGTCGCCGTCCATCACGATCGTGCCGTTCTCCATGATGTAGCCGGTGTTGGCGATCGACAGAGCCATCATGGCGTTCTGCTCGATGAGCAGAATTGAGGTGCCGGTGGCGTTGATCTCTTTGATCACGTCTCGGACTTGCTGGACCAACAGAGGTGCAAGGCCGAGCGAAGGCTCATCCATGATGAGCAACTCGGGACCGCTCATGAGCGCTCGGCCAATTGCGAGCATCTGCTGCTCGCCACCGGACATGTAACCGGCCAGTTGGTCACGACGCTCAGCGAGACGAGGGAACAACGTCATGACCCGGTCATAGCTCTCTTTGTGGTTCGCTCGGTTGGTGAACGCACCGGTTGCGCTGAAACTGGGAGGGAACCGCCGAAGGGATTCTTCTTCTCGGATGCATTGGCCTTTTCCGGAACGGTTGGTTCCAATTTGGCTTGCCCAAGTTGAGACGTAAGGTCTGCAATCTGGGCTTTGAGGGCGTCATTTTC
>CALLPS010000188.1 GCA_938015355.1 uncultured Pleurocapsa sp. | reverse complement strand
GAATTTCCTAACCAAGAGTCTATAGAAATCAAAGATATTGAGGGAAAAAGCCTGGTTCGTGTAAAAGAATAGGCAGCGGTGTTAGGCACGATGGAATTGGAGCGATTGATTAGGGATGGGTTGATTAAGAATTGCGATCGCCATTTAGGGCAGTATGAGGAATGCGATCGCACTTTGTTTGTTGTCTGTTTATTTACTGCTTGTAATTTAATGTGTGTCGGATCTTAGGAGCCTTGGCTCTACTGAAGACAGACATGTAAAATAAAATTATTACCTTTGGCTTGGTTTGAATATATATCAGTGATTTGAGGTGTCTATATAAGTTGTAAATCAGTAGACGACTTAAACAGGTTTCTGTGAAGTTTGATAGTTTTGTGGTGAATTGCATAGCTTGAACAAGATCGCTTGTAGCATATACACTACACTTACTGCTAATGAATTATTTTTTATTTCTTGTATCTAATCTTATTAACAAGAAAGTAATTAGAATTTTACTTTTTAGTCTAACGTTTTTATCTGTGCCAATTGCACCATCAGAAGCTTGCCTTGGATACGCTAGCTACCATAGCGAGTCCATTCTTCTAAATAAACCACCTAAAAAACTTCATGGTGCTACTTTTATGGGAAAAGTAAAATTAGTCAGAGTAACTAATATTGATGGCAAAACAATAGTTAGAGCAATTGTCCAAGAAAGTGAAACCCATCCTGGTTTTGTAGGAAAAAAAATGATGTTTATCTCTAATCCTATGTGGAATTTTTGTGGCGGCTATCCAGATATACCTGTAAGTGTCGGCAGTCAAGGCTTTGCAATTGGTAGAGCTTTAAAATTAGGCTCAAAAATATTGTATGTAAAGCCATATAAAATTTCTGAGCAAGGGGTCTTCAATATAAATATATTGACGGAAAATGCCTCTATTCCTTTATCGAAATTTTATTAACAAAAATTTCAATTCAAAGTTCGTACTTATACGTTATTTTTGTTCAATAGTGTTTTTGATAGCTGTTTCTTCTACAAATTCTCCAATAAATAGTAAATTAGAGTTCGATAGAGATAAATTATCAGGACTACTTAAAAAGAACGTAAAGGAGAATAAGCAGTTGACAGACCAAGCACAGCAACCTCCTCAGCTACCTAAGTTACCCACTTCTGCCATTGACACAGAAGAAGGCTTACAAGCAACAACCCAAAGCTGGTTTGAATATCCAGTGAAGGCACAGCCTCATCATACCGACTATGCAGGGATTGTATGGCATGGGACGTATTTAACCTGGATGGAAGAAGCGAGAGTGGAGTATTTACGCTCGATTGGCATTGAATTTGCTGATTTAGTGGCTTTAGGATGTGATTTGCCAGTGGTGGAGCTTTCCTTGCGCTATCATCTGCCAATTCGCCTGGGAGTTTCCGCAATAGTCAAAGCGCGCCTGTCAGAGAGTAAAGGAGTTCGTATGAACTGGGATTACGAGATTCAATCCTATGATCGACAAGAATTATTTCTCACAGGAAAAGTCGTTTTAGTCGGGGTAGATCGGGAAAAAGGTAAAATCATGCGTCAACTACCGCCCCAAGTCCAAGATGCCTTAATTAAGAACGCTACAACTTAATTTGAGTTACGGTAATATTTCCGCCGAAACAAATATCCACATCTGTCCCGGTCGTGCGATCGCGCTGGTCATATTCTCCATAATAATGATAGGTGTCCCCTTCAACTCTAAAATTTACGGGTAGGGGATCGATACTAAGTTCGCACATCATAATTTTTGGTTCAGGCTGATCTGGCTCTAGGTGAGGTAAATTAACGTTCCAAAAGCTGCCAGGGGGTAAAGGGCGCGATCGCAAATCTGTTAAAATTCGACTAGTCCAACGGGTTGCCACTGACCAATCAATGACTAAAGGTTTTTTAATCCAATGAGAAATAGCGATCGCAGGAATGCCATGCATGGCAGCTTCTCGTACCGCTGCTACCGTACCCGACATATAAACGTCTGTACCGAGGTTTCCTCCCGCATTGATTCCCGATAACACTAGTTTAGTATCAGGAGCGATAGTCTTCATCGCCAGGCGAGTACAGTCAGCAGGAGTTCCATGTACGGAATATTCGGCTGATGATCTTGTTTCGACCTTGATGCCTTGATAGGCTGTAACTTGATGTCCACAACCAGAATACTGTTTATTGGGGGCAACAATAATGCTTTCTTCTGAGATAGCTTCTTGTAAAGCGCGAATCCCAGGAGCATCAACACCATCGTCATTCGTTAGGATAATTGTCATTAGTTATCTACAACTGTGATTGAAGAGAAACAAATTATTTTGTTAAATTAGAGCGTATCATTGATTATGGGCTTTTCTTAAAATAAAAAAGCCATAGTAGATACAGGCAAACAAGGCAGCAGTCGAAATCCCCACAGCAAGATGAAATTTGGTAGATCTAAAGGTGAATTCAACTGTATGAGCGCCTTTTGGTAGTATTACCCCCCGCTGAACATAGTTAGTTTGGAAAACTTGTGTTGCTTTGCCGTCAATCCTGGCAAGCCAACCAGGATAATAAACATCGCTTAGAACCAAAAATGCAGGAGAATTAGAGTTAGTTTTAATTTGCAGGTGCGTCTGACTGAGCTTTTTAAACTCAGCCGTAGCTTGGGTATCGAATTCCTCGGCTTTAAAGTTTATATTTGCTTCAACCAAAGCCATTTTTGATGGTTCATAGGTTCTGCCATCGACTAAATTTGAAGATTTAATTGTCTGCAAAACTTCATGGGGTTTGAGTTGTACTATTTCTGGAACTAACCATACTCTCGGTTGCACGTGGAGATTCTCATAAACACTTGCCTGAGCAATATTTTCAACCAAATTCCAACGAGAATAGTCTGGTGAATTAAGCTGGTTTTCTAGTGCGGAATAGAACTTACTATCAGGAGTGAGATCGGAAATCTTCGATAGATCTTGAGGAATAGTAACGTAGCGTACTGCCATAACATCTAGGCTACGATTTGACTCTAAAATCCAATCAGGTGTGTCAACTTGTCCCAGTACATCCATTGATAGCAACTCACTGATCCGAGATAAAATCAGTGGTCCATAGCCCCCTGCACTAGGTATATCCCAAAGTCGCGAGATGTTAACGGGGATTTCTGACCAATGAGCTTTTACACCTCGAATCGGCAGTATTCTTTGATGAGTGCGATGGAGAATTTGGCTGTATTTCTGCACTACGGCAGTTGGTTGCATAATACTAAGGCTGGGGGAATATTTCCATTCACAAAACCAGCCAAAACTACCCAGATCGAAGATTAAAAACAGCAGGAGTGAATATCGCAGGATTTTATTGGTAGGGAATCTAATTAAGAAAATCAAGCCAATAATTGCCGCAACAAAAATCAATAAAGGTATACCCAAAGCCAGATTAGACCACGGCAGTATACTGTACAGTTTTGCTGCCTCTTGACCTACTTCATCTGTAATTTCATCGAGAATCGTTTTTTTAGATAAGAAAACAACTAGCAGTAACAGACCTATAAATCCAGAACTGTAGGCAATTATTTTAAGTAATTGTTTTTGAGATATTAACTGTCGGGTAATACTAGTCAAACCCATACCAGCTAATACGCTAAAGGCAAAGGTAATTTCAATTAAGTGCCGTGCTGGAACTCTAAAACTGTTGAGAAATGGAATATGATAGATAATCCAAGACAAAGGTGTAACGTCTCCTAGGGTTAGCAAAAAGCAAAATAAGGCAGTAAATCCCCAAAATTTAGCGATAGTTCGATTAGAACCATAAATCAAACCAATAAGTGCCAGAATGAGGGTAGTTATGCCAGCATAGCCCGCCATCTCAACAAAGTTCCAGCTACCAAAGTAGGGTATATCATATAGCCATGACACAGGATGAGACGCTCCCAAAATATAGGGAAAGATTAATTTAATAGCTTCGACAGGTGGTATCGAAAAAGAATTAAACTCTTCAAAAGTCATTTCTGGGCGGAGTCCCAAAGAAGCTAATTCCGCGGTGGGTATAATTTGAATCGTCCCCAACGCTATTCCCAATATAGCGATCGCCAAAGATATTTTATAATAACGCCATTTGCCCAAAGGGGCATGCCATCCTAATACCGAGGCATACACAATAGCGAGGACAAAGCTATAAACGCTAATCTGGGGATGTCCTGCCAGGATCGAACAGGCGATCGCCAAGCAACCAGTTAAAAACCATCCCCAGGTCAATTTACCCCTTAGTTCTTCTAGTGACCAGATAATAAGTGGTATCCAGGCGGCACTATGAACCATGGCAGTATGACCGAGATGAACCATCATAAAGCCACTCATACCGTAAGCTAGACCGCTAAAAGTAGCCGCAAATTTAGAGCCAGTCAGTTTTCTGACGTAGCCGTAGGTAAAACAACTTGCCAGCACATATGCCGATACCATAAAGCAATTCCAGGAATTAGGAATCAAAGCCAAGAAAAACGATAATGGATACCAATGTTGTACTTGGGGATCGGCGGCAGCGGGAAACCCTGAATATAAAGAATCGATCCACAGTGTTCGGGGAGCATAAAAAGAGGGAACACTCTGAGCAATACCATCTCCTGGTGCCAAAATTTTGTCTGAAAAGATAATTGGTGAAAAGAAGAAGATGTAAATCGCGGAGAACAAGAGAAAAACCGTTAATATCTCGATGAGATTTTGATTTTTAACGATATGTTTATCCATATTTGAGGTATTCCTAGTGAGAAATAAGAAATCGAGCCGAAAAGCAAATTCCAGAAAAAAAGGCAGCGGCGAAACTACATCTGCGGGGGTTGTCTTGATCGGAGTTGGTTAAGACAACAGTTCAACAATTTCTCTAAAACCGATAAATGGCTGGGGAGAGTTGATTTTAAACATTTTTATTTTTTTTGCCAAAGAAAAACATCTTGCTGCTGGTAAATCAATTCAAACTGAGCCGACTCTGATAAATTTTCGAGAGTTTCGTTAACTGCTTGGGGGGTCATCCCAAAATCTAAATGTTGCTTAGCGATTAAAACCGTATCAATATCGTGTTTGGCAATTCGCGCCGCGTTATTGTCATCTCCTAATAAGGTAATCATCCCTCGCTGACTCAGATGGGGCGCAATATATCCCGAGGTCAAAACTCTGGCATCATCATCCACTAGCTCCAAAGCCCCATTAACAGCGCTCACATTACGATATAACGGAGCATAGCGAGTCCAGTAATAGCCATACTTAGCCAAAGCCAGCCAAGCAATAATCGACCATAGGATTAGCCACCGAGGGGATAACCAACGTCTTTGGCGATACCTGTTGAGATAAACCAAAGAAGCAACTAACCAAATAAACAAAAAAGGAATAATCGGTAAAGCATACTGATGAATTAAGTCCCTCTGGCGAGAATAGTCCGCCAAAATATTTAACCCTAGCATGGGCAAAGCGGGAATAATCGTTAACAATTTGCGCCAGTGCAAACCAATTAAAATAGGCGAGATTAAGAGCAAATAGTAAAATATGCGATCGCCCATTACAGCCCGACTCAACAAAATTTGTGGGTTAGTCAATACCTTCACTGCGATCTCAGTTAAAGAAGTTCCCAACGATGCATAATGCCAAGTACCCGCCATTTGATGTCCTCCGCGGAAAGTAGGAATCAAATAAACCGCAGCAACAACAAACCATAACCCCCCTCCGACAATTGCTCCTACCCCATACCAGAAACGTTTCTGACAGAGCCCCAGCCAGAATCCTAAACCGATGACCGTCAATGCCAGTGCTTCCTTACAGCTCAAGACGACAATAATGGCGATCGCAAATTGTCCGACAGACCTTCTTTTGGCAGCCAGAACAGCCCAGATTAAAGCAGGAACAGCAATTGTTTCAGGTCGAAACTCCGCATAAAAATTAATATTAAAGATAGCGGGATAAAGCACGTAACAGACCGCAACAGCTTGAGCATAACCAATCGATAAACCACTCTCGCGACTAAGAAAATAAATTGGTACTACTCCCCCAGCTAAAGCGATCGCTTGTACCGCTAACAGCCAATGAACATCAGGATAGATAACATACAGCAGAGATATCGGATAGAAAATAATCGCTCCATGATCTCCAATCAAATGAACTCCTTCGAGGAGAGTCGATATAGGAGATTGTCCCCGACTCAGCAAATATACCAACTGATCGAAAAAACCTAGATCATTCCCTTCTCGAAATAGCCAAAGCTGTAAACTACTAAAAAAAAACAATACCAGGCTAGTAATCAAAAACAATCCTGGCAAAAACAATTTTGCTGTTGGCGGCGGACTAGCCTTTGCTGCTCTGAGAAATTCAATTTTCACTAACCACTGCTGACTGTTGACTGTTGACTTCTTACGAAGTTTGCTTATCCGAAGGTGTATCCTTTAGGACAACGGGGGGAACCCCCGCAACGTTTACCCTCGAATGGGGGCAACTTCGCGCTGTTGACTGTTGACTGATTTCTATTGACCTAAATAAGCCTCTAAGACTAACTCATTCTGCTGAATTTCTGCTGGAGTTCCTTCTGCCAGGTTTGTTCCTTCTGCTAAGACCCAAATGCGATCGCACAAACTCATAATCACGTCCATATTATGTTCAATAATTAGAAAAGAAATTCCCTGCTTATTCCAGCTAACAATATGTTCGCAGATCTGATTGATCAAAGTAGGGTTAACTCCTGCTGCTGGCTCGTCTAGTAAGATCAGCTTAGGATTAGTCATCAAAGTTCGCGCCATTTCCAAGAGCTTTCGCTGTCCCCCAGACAATGCCCCGGCATAATCGTAAGCCTTCTCTGCTAAACCAACAGACTCCAGAATGTTCATCGCCCGTTCTTTATTTTGCCGTTCCTCAGCTCTCAGTTTTGATTGTTGAAGCCAAACCTGAAAAAAATTTTCCCCTGTCTGATTTGGCGTTGCGAGGAGCATATTTTCCAACACAGATAAACGAGATAATACTCTTGCTACCTGAAAAGTACGAATAAATCCGCGAGTAGCAATTTTATGGGATGGTAAATTGTGAATCGGCTGATTATCAAACAAAATCGTACCGTTATCAGGTTCAATAAAATTAGATAACAAATTAAACAGAGTTGTCTTTCCTGCTCCGTTTGGTCCGATTAAGCCTGTAATGCTACCTCGATTGACCTTCAAATTAGCATTATTTACCGCTTTGATGCCGCCAAAACTTTTAGATAGTTCTGTCGCCTCAAGTAAAGAGTCCTTTGATAAATCTAGTGACACTACTTCCTCAATAATCCTCAATAATGTTTTTTGTGATATCTGTCCCGCAATTTATCTAAAAGTACCAAAAAAAATTCAACTCGGCTTGAGGAATTAAAATAAATAGTAATGACAACTTAGTAAGTGTCCCGTATTTAAAACACATCTGATTCAAGAAAAATTAAGGTGGTAAATAGAATGGAACAAATTTTAGTTCATTGATGACTCAGTTAAAATCCCAGCAAAACTCAACTAGTTTAAATTTAAAGTCAGAACAATCTGATGAATTAAATTCCCGCGTATCTCCCTGGCTCGCTCGGATAATCTATCCAATTGGATGTTATTTTGTTCTACCTTTTTTCTTCGGAAAAATACAAATACAGGGACAGGAAAATATCCCGCTACAAGATCCCGTAATTATTGCACCAACTCATCGCTCTCGTTGGGATGCTTTTATAATTCCTTATGCTCTAGGAAGACTTGTTAGCGGTCGAGATTTACGATTTATGGTATCTGCTAACGAGGTCAAAGGAATTCAAGGCTGGGTCATCCGCCGTATGGGTGGATTTCCCGTCAACACTGACCGTCCCCAGCTCAATAGCGTGCACTATAGTGTTGAGTTACTAAAATCAAACCAAGAAATGTTAGTGATTTTTCCCGAAGGAGGAATTTTTAATGATTACCAAATCCATCCCCTCAAGAGGGGAGTCGCTATGATCGCTTTAAAGGCAAAAATAGACAAATCGAATAGAGGAGTTAAGATATTACCTGTAGGAATTCGCTATAGTCAGCCTTACCCTAGTTGGGGAACTGACGTTAAAGTGGATATTGGTTCCCCTTTAACTGTAAGCGAATACCTTGGCAAGTCCCCGCGCCAAAGCTCCCAAAAGCTGACTGCTGCTTTACAAAAAAGATTACAACAACTCTATGAAAATTAAATTTGGTAAATACTAAGTATAATTGGGGCTAAAACTAACATAAATAAAATTTCTAATCTACTATAGAGTTGCTGATTTATTCAAGATGGTGGTAGCTTTCTACAGCTAGAGGTAATCCCCACTCCGATTGTGTCGGAGTATGCTCAATAGTTTAAAACATTCATGTCACATCCTGAGCCTAGAATTCATTGCTCGAATCCTCATTGCACAGCGTCTAATTTACTAGAAGCCCGTTTTTGCGATCAATGTAGCACCCCCGTAATTAGACGCTATTTGTGGAGCAATAAAAAGGTAATCAACTCAGACCAAAAACAGATCAATAATGACAGGTATTTGGCATTAAGCGAGCAAATATTTCTTGATACCCAACCAAACAAGCCTCCCGTAACACCAGAAGAAGTTCCTCCAGAAGTTGTAGTGTACCTACAGCTTTTTCCGTGTTATCCTCATATTCCTCAAGCTTATGGCTTATTGGACGGGACAGACGCTTGGCTATTCGACTATGGCACTGTACCCACAGTTGGTTCAGAGGAATTATTAGCTAATCCTCACCAATTAATTCCCCGCATCGAAGATTTATGGAGAGATGCAACAGCTTTGCAGCAATTAAACTGGCTGTGGCAACTCGCTAAATTATGGAAACCTTTATCCGCTAAAAATGTAGCATCTACTTTATTAGAACCAGACTTAATCAGAATTAACGGACAGGTAGTTCAACTATTACAGCTACACCAAGATCAAACAGATCCAGCTAGTCTTAGGGATTTGGGAAATTTATGGTCACAGTGGGCAGAATATGCTAGAGAAAATATTCAGGAGTTAGTAGAGCAGCTAGCAAGCCGTTTGGAAACAGGCATTGTAGATCGAGCAAGCCAAGTGATTGCCATCTTAGATCTGGCAATTAATCGTTGTCGACAAGCCCATCAGTATTCTTATCAAATTTATGCTCTGAGTGATTCGGGTCCTAGTCGAACCAATAATGAAGATGCTGCTTATCCAACGTGCCCTGAACCCAACGATGTTTCAAGCTCAGAAAATGCTTTAGCTATTGTCTGCGATGGGGTTGGTGGACATGATGGGGGTGAAATTGCTTCTGGAGAAACCATCCAATATCTCCGAAGTAAGATTTCCAAAATAACTTTGGAAGAGAAATACAACTCACAAAAGATATTAGGAAAATTAGTCACATATATCAATGGCGCAAATGACATCATCAGTAAACGCAATGATAGCGAACAGCGTCAGGAAAGACAGCGCATGGGTACAACCCTCGTGATGGCTCTTTCTTATGCTCAGGAGATGTACCTTGCTCATGTCGGGGATTCCCGAATTTATTGGATTACTCCGAATAGCTGTCATCAAGTAACGGTTGACGACGATCTTGCTTCAAGAGAAGTTCGTTTAGGTTATGCTTTGTATCGAGATTCTTTGCAATACCCCTCCGCTGGCGCTTTGATCCAAGCGATAGGAATGCGTGATTCAGCAGCGCTCCATCCTAATCTACAACGCTATATTATCGATGATGATTGCATATTCTTGCTTTGTACTGATGGTTTGAGCGATTTTGACCGTGTAGAACAACAGTGGAAACAAAATGTCTTGCCAGTATTAGAGGGTAAACAAAACCTGGCTAACGCCGTTCAAGATTTGATCGCTCTGGCAAACGAAAAAAACGGTCATGATAATGTCACGGTGGCTTTAGTTCACTGTCAAGTAAAACCGTCCCCTAATGTCTCCGAAGTGCAAGTATCTTGGTCTGACGTTGAATTTGTGCTTGAAGAATCGACCCTATGGACTGATGCTAATTTGACTGACTCTATCTGGTCAGATCCTCATCCAGATAATACGACTCTCGCCACAAATGAAATTCCAGAGCAGCAGATAGGAGAACCCTTACCAGCGAAAAGCCGAGGGAATTGGCTCAAACCACTAGTTTTACTTTTGATTATTTCGACTATTATCGGATTGTTTGCTTATTACCTGTTACAAGATATCATTCAAGAAAACAATAGTGACCCAAATCAATTAGATAGTCAGGATATAGAAACCAGGGAGTAGTCACAGTATGTTCTGGTATTGTGGCGAACAGATTAATTCCGAACATCTTCAGTTGAACATCACTGATCCAGGATTATGTTACGGAGCAACGGTGTTCACTACTATGCGAGTTTACGATAATCTCCTTACTCATCCGTTAACTAGTTGGCAAGCCCATTGCAGGCGATTGAAAACAACTATTGAGACCTTCAATTGGCAGCAGCCAAATTGGCAGTCACTAGAAAGAGGAGCACAATTACTGTCCCAATATTTTCCCATACTCCGCATGGCGATATTTCCTGATGGTCGTGAGTGGATTATCGGACGTGACTTACCGCTAGATCTCAAAGAACGTCAGACTGATGGTATTACCGCCTGGGTGGCACAAGACGCTATATATATTAGAGAGTTGCCCCAATACAAAACTGGTAACTATTTATCTGCTTACCTAGCGCGCAATCAAGCATTAAACTCAAATGCCCAAGAAGCAATTCTCATTGATGCTCACGGTAACTGGCTAGAAACTAGCACTGGTAATCTTTGGGGTTGGAAAGATAATTGTTGGTATACTCCTAGCCTAGATTCAGGTATCTTACCAGGTATTGCGCGATCGCGCTGGCTCAATTTCTTTCACAATCACAATCTTCAGGTGATAGAAAATATTTGGACACCAGAATTTTTTCAAACCTTAAAAGCTCTCTCCTACAGCAACTGTGTCATAGATCTAATACCGATCAAAACAGTTTTTTATGCCGAAACTAAAATCAATTATCAAATCCAACACCCCCTAGCAACAAACAACCTTAAGTGCGATTAGGTTAGGTAGCCGTCAATTCGTTAATTATTTGCTCAACTTTGGCTAAAGCATCACTGGGATGATTTTCGGAGTGAGTTACCATCAACTGCTCCATTTCAGCAATTTGATGATTAATAGTATCTAAATTATTTTGTATTGGTTGTAATTGCTGTTCATAAAAATCAATCTGGAACTGCATTTGAACAATCTGAAGATTCAATTCATGCCAGTCGTCTTGTTGTTGACCAATCTCCCACTCTAGCTGATTTTTTTTCGTTTTTTGCTCTTCTAATTTAGTTTCTAAACTTCCAATAATTAGCTCTATTTGAGCGACTTCTTCCGCCAGTTCTTGTTGCTGTCTTTGCAGATTTTTCTGCTGTTCTGACAAACCTTGTTTAATCGGAGTTAGATCAATATCTTGAATTTCAGACTCAAAATCGAAGTCAATAATTCCTTGACGACGTTTTAAGACTCTGGAATGTTGTAGTAAAACTTGATGTCTTTCTTTAAGAGAGCGACGTTGACCCACTAAAGTTTGATCTAACATTTTCTTCGCTTCTTTCTCATCAGCTAACTCTTGCTCCAAAGTCAACTTTTCAAAATCCCCTACTTCAGACATCTTGACTTCAAGTTCCTCCACAGCTTTGCATTGCCATCCCAATTCTTCTTCTTGATCATTAACAAATCGAGCAACCTTTTCTAAATCTTTTTTTAGTGTTTCCACAATTGTTTCTAGACTCGGTAAAGGCATATTTTCTAATTCATCAAGATTAACCTTTGAAGCTCCATCCCCATCTGGTTCAGAATTTATCAGCATCTGAAGCATCGTGTTTTGAGCTTCTGATTGCAAATTAAGAAACTGTGTCAATTCTTGTTTAACTTCCAGAGACTTTTGTTCAACGACTAACTGCTGTTCTGCATCAGCAATGGTAACTTGCAAAGACTTAACCTTCTCTTTTTTCTCCGATAACTCCCCAGTCATGCTCTCAAGTTGCTGTCTCTTAGTCACAATCTCCTGAGAATTATGAGTTAAATTTTGCCAATGAGATTGTAAAGTATGTTGTTGCTCTGTAACCGCCAATTCTGCTGAACTAAGCTTCTCCTTCAGAGCCTCAACCGCATTATAGGCATTAGAGATAGCTGTTAACTGCTCTTTGATTACATTAGCTTGGGTTTCGTCTAAAACTTTAGCTTGTTTTAGCTGCTCATCAATATTTTGTTGCTGTCCCCGTAACTGTGACCAAGCTCCTTCTAGTTCGGCACTTTTAGCCTCAAATTCAAGCCGAATTTTTTCCGATTCTGCCCTCGCCGTCTCAATTTCTGAGCGTTGTTGTTCAAACTGTTTGAACTCTTCCTCCATCTGCTCAACTTGTTCCAGACGGGTCTCCATCTCGATTTGCCGTCGGCTTAATTCTTCACTTTGAATCGCTAGGGACTCTTTCCACTGATTGATCTCTTGTTCTTGTTCTTGGTTTTTTTCCAGTAATCGGGAGAAATTTTTAAGAACGCCAATAATTTTTTGAGAGGCTAATTCTATTTTCCCTTGTAGCTGACGGTTAGCACCCAAATTAACGATAATTAAGGCTCCATCACCAAAATCACTAGCCTCTTCAACAGTAATTGATTCATTACTTACTAAATTCCAACTTTGGTCATTACGCTGACAGGCTATGAGTTTCAGCTTGGTCTCAACGCCACCCATGAATCCTTTACTTTGTTTTTGTATTTCTGCCAGATATAGCACTATGCGCCTTCCTCTTGATTTCTGATGTGCAGGAACTCAGAAAAATTAAGCTTTTCCAGTTTACTGCTGATTTTTTAAAATAACCAGATTAAATTGAATTTATAACTTGCTGATAACTAGCAAATTAGGTGATTTTGTTTTTTCAAATGAAGTAGCATTTCCTTTTGGACTATCTATAATCATTCCATCAAAGGCTAATGGTTAATAGAATTAAAAGCAATTAATAACGATATATTTTAGCTACCTGAATTAATATCATGCTTCTGTTTTTTTGTTAAAACTAGAAACACAATTTGAATTTAACTATTTCAACTTGAAGAAAAAAGTAATTATGTTAATGATTAAAAATTATAATCATAATTCCCAAAATAGCTGAATTTATCTATGAATAACACAGATACGGTTTGATTGGGTTTTGAAACATCCATCGTTAAAATAAATTAAATCTAGAACAATTTAACTCAAACATAATTTGAGACAAATTATGTTGATCATGACGTGGCGATTGACTAAAAAGTAGAGTATATTCTGAAGCGGAGAGAGTAATAACCAAGTTAATTTATCAATAAAATAAGTGAATTAAAGTAGAGGTTAAACTTGCGTTAATTATAATGGTTTGCCAAGTAGACTTAAGTTAAGTGTGACTTTTCGTAGATAGCGTGTTATGAGCAAAGTTCTAATCGTAGAAGATAGTCTGGCGCAAAGACAAATGATTTCGGATCTCCTCAAAGGTAGCGGTCTTAAAGTTACTGTTGCTTGTGATGGAGTTGAGGCTTTAGAGCATCTAGAAACATTAAGTCCTGACATAGTAGTAATGGACATCGTTATGCCCAGAATGAATGGCTATGAATTGTGTCGTCGTCTTAAATCAGACCCTAAAACTCAAAATGTTCCCGTAGTGATGTGTTCATCCAAGGGAGAAGAATTTGACCGTTACTGGGGAATGAAGCAGGGTGCGGATGCCTATATTGCCAAACCTTTTCAACCTGTAGAGTTAATTGGCACTGTTAAACAACTGCTCCGAGCCTAAATCATCAGTTTAATTGATGATTTTATTGTTAGCAGTCTCAGATAGTATTTACATACAAAATCTTATGGTTACTAATCCCGAACTGTATACAGAAAGTGGTCTAGATTTATCTCTAGATATTAAACCGCTGGAAAATCCTGATGGAGAATTGCATCTTCGCTTTTATTTGGCATCAGGAGGCGCTTGCGCTTTTCCTGCCACAGGTATAGCAGAGGTTATGCAACAAACTCCTGACCAAATTGCCCCTATTCCTAATGCTTCGCCCTTGTTATTAGGAACAATTAATTTAAGGGGGCGAGTAATTTGGGTTGCCGATTTAGGGCAGTTTCTGGGGGACAGCGTAGCCTTGAAAACTGATCGTCCAACAATACCAGTCATTGCGATTGAAGATCAAGAGCAAATTATGGGTTTAGCAATTAGCAGTATTGGAGATATGGATTGGTTAGATGTCGAACAATTGGAAATCTATCAGCCCCCAGCAGATGGTATGGCACCTTTTGTTCAGGCTCAATGGCAGCCAGAAGAGGAAAGTAATCTCCTTGTTAACTTGTTAGATCCAGCAAGAATTTTGCGGTCAGCTCGATGGGCAACATAGGAATCATAGAAGTTGAATATTATTAATCATCCCTTAAGTTAAATCTTATACTTATTGAGCAACATTTGAGAAAACATCATGAAGTCGGACAAATTATTTGGACAAGTTTTCTTAGATTTCATATATAAACTTATGATCATCGCCGAGTCACAGCTTAGACTGACCATCCCTCGTCAGAGCAAGTAACAAAAAAATTTAGATTAATTTGGCAAGAAGCATAATGGCATCAGGAACTAATTATTCACAGGAATACGGACAAGCAGAAAAAGCCTATTTGGAAAGTAATTTTGCTCATGCAGTAGAAATAATCGATCATTTAGCCGACGAATTTCCCAATGATCCAAATGTCATGTTGCTGCGGGGTCATATTTATTGTTATGGGTTTCAAAACTATGATCTGGCAAAACACCAGTATGAAAGCGTCTTAGATATTAGTGAAGAACAAGATTTACTAGATTTTGCTCGGAGTGGTATAGAACAGGTAGAACAGCTTCAACAGCAGTCAGAAAGCCCAGACTTAGATGCTCATGAATTGGAGCTGGCAGACATAGGCATGCTAGATGAAGGAGAAATTGATGAAGCAGAAGACTCGATTGGGATCGATTTTCCTGACGAACAAGCATTTGAAGAAACTTTTGAAAGCGATGATGTTAGTTCTAGTCAAAACTATGAAGCAGATCTAGATTATGAAGCAGATTCAGATCTAGACGATGCAGCAGTTGCTTCCGATATTGATATTAATCACAGCTTCATTCCTACAGTGGAAGACTCTTATGGAAACCCGTTTGTAGAAGAAGCAAATTCTGAAGATTTGTTCCCGATAGATGAAGATGAAAGCGGGGTGTTTGAAGATCCCTTTGCCGAATTTGAATCTGAACCAGTTTCCCTATCTCAAGCAACACCAGATTTACCAGAAGATCTACCAGAAGCACAAAATGTTCATACCAGTTCTACCTTCATGGTAGACGGTGATGAGGATGAAAATGTTTTATCTGACTACACAGAAGGCGACTTTACAATTAGTCAAGACAATTATGAAAATGATTATGATGACAGTTCCGAACTAGAGATTGATACGATTCTAACGGAACCTTTCTCCATGGGAAATGATGAGGAGTACAATCTTGATGACATTCCCGAACAAGAAGGTTTAGATTATCAAGATGAACTAGAATTTGATGAAATCGATAGTAGCTTCTTCGATCTTGAAGAACTGGAACAGGGTCTTCCTGATACAGGGTTGTTCAATGTAGCCGAAGATCCTAGCAGTGCTAATTTAAATATTTCTCCCGATATAGTCGACGAATCTAGTTCGATTGAGCCAGAAGAGATTGCGATTAGTAACGTTAGTGCAAGCACAACAACTTCTTTTGCTCCAACTAAAGAAGAGCCTCAGATCGAAGTGAAACAAGGAACTTTGGCGAACTTTATTAATGCTCCTATCCAGAAGAAACAATTTATAACTGCTGGCGTAACGGGACTGATTTCAGCGATCGCTGTTTTAAGTATTGGCATACTTGGTTCTACTATAGCTACTCGTCAAAATCCTGAGAGAACTATCAGAGGGGGTATCCAAAATAGCCTCATGTTGGCTCTAGTGGCAGGATTTTCCAGTGCGGGCACGGCAGCCGCCCTAGGTAGTGTAACTGCCAAACATGTCACTAAAGCTAGCCGAGATTTGCAAAATCAGTTTGATGATGTTTATCAAGGGAATCTTAACGCAAAAGCTACAGTATATTCCCAAGATGAATTTGGTCAACTGGCTTCTGACTTTAATCGCATGACCAGAGTGATCTTAACCACTACTCAGGAAGCTCAGAGAAGAGCAGAAGAAACCGAGCAGGCAAAAGAAGATCTGCAACGTCAAGTAATTCGCTTGCTGGATGATGTAGAAGGTGCTGCGAGAGGGGATTTAACAGTCCAGGCTACTGTAACTGCTGACGTATTGGGTGCAGTTGCTGATGCCTTCAACTTAACTATCCAAAGTCTGCGGGAAATCGTTCGTCAGGTAAAAGAAGCTGCTGAACAAGTAAATAAAGGTTCGACTGATAGTGAACTTTTTGCCCGTAATCAATCTAGTGAAGCCTTGCGGATGGCAGAAGAACTCGCTGTAACCTTGAATTCGGTACAGATGATGACGGAATCCATTGAAAGGGTTGCCGACAATGCTCGTGAAGCAGAGGAAGTTGCTCGCTCGTCTTCTGTAACAGCTCTTAAAGGTGGTAAGGCGGTAGAACGTACTGTGTCAGGAATTTTCCAAATTAGAGAAACAGTATCGGAAACTGCCCGCAAGGTAAAACGTTTGGCAGAAGCATCTCAAGAAATTTCCAAGATTGTACTTTTAATCTCACAAATTGCCGAAAGAACTAACCAGCTAGCCCTTAATGCCTCTATTCAAGCAGCTAAAGCTGGAGAAGCTGGTCGTGGTTTTGCGGTAGTTGCGGATGAGGTTAGACAGTTGGCAGATAGATCTGGTAAATCCCTCAAAGAAATTGAGCAGATTGTACTGCAAATTCAAAGTGAAACTGGATCAGTAATGACAGCGATGGAAGAAGGGATTCAGGAGGTAATCGACGTAACCGAAAGAGCCGAACAGGCAAAAACTGCCCTAGAGGATATTATTCAAGTATCTAATCGGATTGACACTTTGGTGCGCTCAATTACAGCGGATACGGTTGAACAAAGAGAGAACTCTCGTGCAGTAGCCCAGGTAATGCAGTCAGTGGAATTAACCGCTCAAGCCACATCTCAAGAATCACAGAGAGTTGGTGGGGCATTACAAAGTCTTGTGGGCATTGCTCGAGGCTTACTTTCTTCCGTAGAGAGATTCCGTATTGACAAAGGCGAAGAATAGTAATTATTGATAGCAAATATTAATGGCAAATTTGAGTTAACAATGTCTGGCTGAGTAATCTTATCTTAGTAATCTGACTAAGCAACCAAGGATGCTCTTTCCCCCGCAGGAATTTTATGATTCAATAGAAATCTGCGCCCTTATTTGAAAACTACTCTATGTGTGCCGAAAGAACCTTACCTAAATTCAATTCTAGCTCTGTCAAGATCACCAAAGAAGAAGGATTCATTCTGTATGAAGATATGGTTTTAGGACGCTTATTTGAAGATAAGTGTGCTGAAATGTATTATCGAGGCAAGATGTTTGGCTTTGTACATCTTTACAATGGTCAGGAAGCAGTTTCGAGCGGCATAGTCAAGGCTTTGCGAACCAAAGGTGATTACGTTTGTAGTACATACCGTGATCATGTTCATGCTTTGAGTGCGGGAGTTCCTGCCAAGGAAGTTATGGCAGAATTATTTGGTAAAGAGACAGGCTGTAGTAAAGGTCGTGGCGGTTCAATGCATATGTTTTCTGCCGAGCATGGGCTTTTAGGCGGATATGCTTTTGTTGCCGAAGGAATTCCAGTAGCAACTGGTGCAGCTTTTCAAAGTAAGTATCGTCGGGAAGCAATGGGTGACGATAGTTCAGATGCGGTTGCAGTTTGCTTTTTTGGGGATGGTGCGAGCAATAATGGTCAGTTTTTTGAGTGTCTAAATATGGCAGCGCTTTGGAAATTACCGATTATTTATGTAGTAGAAAATAATAAGTGGGCGATTGGCATGGCTCATGACCGTGCAACTTCTCAGCCCGAAATCTACAAAAAAGCCAGTGTGTTTAACATGGCAGGGTATGAAGTTGACGGGATGGATGTCTTAGCGGTGAATACTTTAGCGAAAGAAGCCGTGGCTCGTGCTCGTGCAGGAGAAGGACCAACTCTAATTGAGGCATTGACTTATCGCTTTCGAGGGCATTCTTTAGCTGATCCAGATGAACTTAGAGATCCTGGGGAAAAGGATTTCTGGGGAAAACGAGATCCGATTAAAAAGTTTGCTGGTTATCTAATTGAGCAAAAATTAGCTACAGCAGAAGAGCTTAAAGAAATTGATAGTAAAGTATCCGCTACTGTAGATGAAGCAGTAAACTTTGCAGAAGCTAGCCCTGAACCTAGTCCCAGCGATTTACACCGCTATATCTTCGCTGAAGATTAATTTTGGTAAACTCAATTTATTAGGTGAGCTGTATTGGAGAGTGTAAATTTAAACTTTTGCCCTCATTTAATATCTTAATTGATATTAATCGGAATCTTTTTGTTGATTCTATAAAGAGCCTAAGTAGGCGGTTGTAATTAAATATAAGATGGAAAAACTGAGAAACCAAATAGCAGAGTTAATTAAGAGTTAATTACTAGTTAAAACGTTTTATATTTAATTCTGCCTAGCTACTTATAAATCGGATAATTCTGTTGCAAAATAACTAGAAACTGCCAGTTATAAATCTGTCCTTGGGAAGAGTAAATTTAAAAAAATGTCAGATACCATTGATTACTTAGTTCGATGAACTATTTCTAAAATAATAATCACGTGGTGTGAAAGATATGAATATTAAAAATACTGTTCTAGCAATTATATTGGCGATGGGGTTTCCTCTGGCAGCTCAAGCACAGAATAGCAACGACTACGAAAACTATCATGTTACCTGTGACTCGATCGCAGAATGTAGCGATTTTGATGTCAATTATGAGCAACAATCCAATGAAGAGCAAATTTCCCAAAGTAGAAGAACTCGCCGCAGTCGTCGCACTCGCAATAACAATAGCAAGTTTTATCTAGGGGGACATCTTGCCCCATTTATTCCTTTTGATGATGAATTAGATGTTGGTTTTGGAGGGGGTATTGTTGCTGGATATAAACTCACTAAAAATATCAGCGCCGAAAT
The DNA here is from genome assembly GCA_938015355.1 of uncultured Pleurocapsa sp. Taxonomy (GTDB): domain Bacteria; phylum Cyanobacteriota; class Cyanobacteriia; order Cyanobacteriales; family Xenococcaceae; genus Waterburya. Next base: position 63 of record CALLPS010000188.1, on the reverse strand, counting down.
CGATATTTTTGATTACTTTGGTGGTACAGAAACAGATGATTTAGGATATAACCACTTTGGTGC
>CALLPS010000187.1 GCA_938015355.1 uncultured Pleurocapsa sp. | reverse complement strand
CCATAGTTTAATTATCTTCAATTTATTTCCTCATCGTTGGCAACAGTTACAGCAAACTTTTGATGGCTCAATTATCGATCGCATTTCTCAATACCAAATATTTTTAGAATCCCCAACAGCATCAGATATTCAGGGAATTTTACAACTCAAAGCCCAAGCAGCAGGCTCGGATCTGGCTCATTTATTTACCCCTCAAGAGCTTCAGGAAATTATCACTGATCAGCGATCGATTCGTGCTGTCTTAAACCGTGCTGGAGAATATTTTCGCTATAAATATAAGAATATTCCTTTACCAGCTAATAATCAAGATGTGATGCAGGATGGGAAAGATAATATAAAAGACAATATAATTTCAGCAGCAATTATCTCAAGATTAGATCAGCTTGAATCTCAACAACATCGACTAGAAAAACTATTTAACAATATTGCTCAAGCTTTTAACAGTTTTACTATCTCCCCACCAGAATCATTAGCATCAACTTCAGAAAATAACTTTAATTTAACAACTCAGCCCGATTCCCCCCTTGCTCCTCTAAATTTTAAAAAATCTCTGTCGGAAAAAGTTCGAGAATATCTCAAAGCGCAACAAACTACCTTAGAACAAAATTATCACGAGTCTGAAATTTTGCTTGATGAGAGAGATATTGGTAAATTACAGGATATTCTGGTCGCTTTTCAACAAATAACCCCACTAGAAACCGATATCCTACCCAGCAAGAGAGTTTTTCCGCCACACAGGATTATCAGTAACAAAAATATTTGTATTGGTTTTCTCAGTAGCTGCAAAGGGTCTAAATTCACCTCGCGACTGCAAAACTTTAATGAATTTGTTGCTACTAAAGAGCAGATGAAATTTATACTGTGGCGTGATGTTAGAAGTGATCAGATCAACCGAAAAACAGTAGGTAATAGAGAAATAGACAAGCTCAATAATACCAACAATGGAGAGTTTAGATTATTTGAGCGCCATAATCGGGTCACCTTTGAACTAATCTACAAGTTTGTTAGCGATATTTATAACCAGGATTTAGAAATAGATATTGAAACTGAGTTTGCCCCTGCATTGAACATTATTACTAAGCAGTTTGAAGATTATTGGCTAATCAAGGAAGTGATTACTCACTTTAATTGATTTAATTTAAATGTTGCGGATCTCGATCAAAAATTTGTTTCCTTCGCTACATCATCACTGATAAATAAAGGTTATATATAATATTGACAAAATATAACTATTGTGAATATGTCGATTGAACAGTACAATATTTCTCAATCAAGTTTACATAAATTTATATTAGTATATAATTGACTTCTTAATTAATTACCGAACAGTAACTTTTCGTTCTAGATGTTCTCTATCTCCACCTGATATTAAGCAAATTTATTAAGAGTAGCATTTCCATACTCAATCCCTATTTCTTATGAAAAATACTCCAACCAAACAGACAAGCCTTCCTCATGTAGTTATAGTCGGTGGTGGTTTTGGCGGACTGTATGCAGCTAAATCTTTAAAGGATGCTCCTGTAAAAGTAACCCTAATCGACAAGCGTAATTTCCATTTGTTTCAACCTCTGCTATATCAAGTAGCTACAGGCACATTGTCTCCCGCCGACATCGCTTCTCCACTGCGGGTGGTTTTGAGTAAGCATAAAAATACCCAAGTCTTATTAGATAAAGTCGTAGATATCGATCCTGAAGCCAAAAAAGTTTATTTAGAAGATCGTGAAGCCTTAGAATACGATGCTTTGGTAGTGGCAACAGGAGTTAGTCATCACTACTTCGGTAACGATCAATGGCAAGATGACGCACCTGGATTAAAAACCGTAGAAGATGCTTTAGAAATGCGCCGTCGTATCTTTATGGCGTTTGAGGCAGCAGAAAAAGAACCCGATTTAGAAAAACGCCAGGCATTATTGACCTTCGTCGTTGTTGGAGGGGGGCCTACTGGTGTAGAATTAGCTGGTGCGATCGCCGAAATTGCTCACCAATCCGTTAAAGATGATTTTCGTGACATTGACACTACAAGTGCCAAAGTATTGTTGTTTGAGGGGATGGATCGTATTTTGCCTCCTTATCCAGAAGAATGTTCGGCAGAGGCACAAAAGTCGTTAGAAAAATTAGGTGTAGATGTTCAAACTAAGACATTAGTAACTAACATTGCCGATAACTCGGTAACATACCGACAGGATGACGAAACTCAAACTATTAATGCTCATACAATTCTTTGGGCAGCAGGGGTTAGAGCTTCCTTTATGGGTAAAGTGTTGGCTGATCGTGCTGAAGCGGAATTAGATCGGGCAGGGAGAGTAATTGTCGAGCCAGATTTAAGTCTCAAAGAACATTCAGATATTTTTGTCATTGGCGATTTAGCTAACTTCCCTCACCAAGGAGATCGTCCTTTGCCTGGAGTTGCGCCTGTGGCAATGAAGGAAGGAGAATATGTCGCCAATCTAATTGCCAAAAGAGCGATGGGTATTACAGTTAAGCCATTTAGTTATCAAGACTTTGGCAGCATGGCGGTGATTGGACAGAATAAAGCAGTTGCCAACCTTAATTTTGCCAGATTTTCTGGTTTTATTGCTTGGATAATTTGGGTGTTTGCTCATATCTACTACCTAATTGAGTTTGATAACAAGCTAGTAGTAATGATTCAGTGGGCATGGAACTATATTACTCTGGGTAGAGGAGCACGCTTAATTACAGAGAAGCCTTCTTTACAACTTGAGATTGAAAATCCCACCAAACCTGAACAGTCAGCGCCAAAATCAAAAGAGCCAGTTTCAGTATGAGGAATGGGCAATGATGTCTAAAGGATTTAGAGAATTTAAGATCTAAACTTTGATGATTACCGAAACTTTAATATAATTTATGTTTCATATGTTTTGGTAATCTAACTTTTATTGACTACTTTATTTACTGCTATTCCTAGTATTGGTGCATTACATAATCTTAGTTGATTCAGCGCTTCAGTAAGAGCCATGGTTTGTATTTTACCTAGACCAGTGACGACGACAATGCCATCGGTGTGAGCTGCGATTAAGTTAACATCAGCAAATCCAATAATTGAACAAAGATCATAGATAACTAAATCAAAATCGACTTCTAATTCTGCCATCAAACGATGCATTTTTACCGATGCTAACAAACGACTATAATCTCCTGTTTCGGGATGATTCTCGACATTACCTAAACCTGAAGTAAGAATAAATAAATTTTCTTCTAAGGGTAATTGCTTGACGTAATTAAATGCTCTCTCTGGATTATTTTGGTTGAGAATATCCTTCAAACCGATTGCTGTTGACAAACCGAAATCAGTGGTCAAATGATCGACACTGCGTAAATCCGTATCCACCAGTAAAACTTGTTTGCCCATAGAAGCAGATGCTTTGGCAAGATTTAGTGCCACAGTGGATTTTCCTTCCCGAGGAATAGCAGAAGTAATTACTATAGACTTTAGATTAGTATAAAAATCCTCAGTAGTACCATCATTATCGAAGTTCAAAAGACCTAAATTAGCTGCAAATGAACGAAATGCTTCTATTGAAGGATTAGAAAATTTCACCAGTGGAGCTTCTTTAATCTGAGACTGTCCATTCCGCCCGATTAATTCTCTTTCTTGCTTGCCAAAGCTCATATTCCCCCACAAAGAAAGTTGTTTTGTCTGTGAACTATAGGGAATAGTTGTAAGTATCGGTAAGCTAGTAATTTCTTCAACTTTGGCGGAAGTATAAATAATTTTTTGATGTTTATCCAGCAGTAAAGCTACTCCACTGCCTAAGATTAATCCCAATGTGGAGCTAAGTAGTAAATAATTAAAAGCACTAATGCTATCGGTTTTTGGGGCTGTGGCAGGGGTTAAAAGTTGCCAGGGCGATTCTTGTTGAGCAGCATCAATTTGCAGAGCATCTTGCTGAGATGTAAATTCACCGAGCTTATTATTAGCTACCTTAAGCTTTTGTTTAAGATCGTTGTATTCACCCGAGATTGCAGACCACTGCTCAAGTCGCAATTTTAGCTTATTGGTTTCACTTGCGATACTTTCTTGACGATTTTCTAAGATGGCAATTTGAGCATCAATTTTTTGCCGAATATCTGCTCCAGCCTCAACTATTAATGAGTTCAACTCTTGTCTTTCCCGTTTTAAGGCTCTCATGATTTCGCTTTGATCGGAAAAAATAGCAGATTTGCGACCAATTTCAATATCTATGGCACGTAGTTGCTTTAATAGCTCAAGAAATCTTGGGGTCGCAAAATTTATTGCCATGGTTGACTTCGCTGGTTGAGTCTGTAACTCCCTCTGGAGTCGCTCTAATTTCAGTTGCAATGCACGCAATTGGCTTGCAGTTTGTTCCTGTTTTCGATCTAATTCATCCAAACGAGTTGCGATTTGTTGGAGAGCAGTATCTGGATCAGAAAAATTATATTGATTTCTTAATAATCTAATCTGGTTTTCAATTTCTCTGGTCTCAGCAGAAACTTGGGGAATTTGTCGATCTAAAAAGGCGATTCCCCTTTTGACTCCGGATTGGCGTTTTTCTACACTGTATTTCAAATAGGTTGTAGTCAGAGCATTAATAACATTGGAGACTTTCTCTTGGTCGGGGTTTTGATAAATTACTTGTAAAATATTTTGTTCTTTTTGGTTAGCCGAAATGATGCCGATAGTTAAATCCTCAGTTAGCTCTTGATAACTAAGTTCTGGATACTCATCTTGAAGAGATTTAACAACTCGTAGGATAAGTTGAGGACTTTTTAAAATTTTGAGCTGTACCTCATCTAGCTCTACTGAACTGATTTCTTCTCTAGTTTCTCTTGAGCTATCATCTTTGGAAGTTACTTTGGTCTCAATATTGACAGGCTCTGACAATAGTTCAAAATTAGCACTATAGACTGGAGGAGTAGTAACAATTTTCAATAATGCCAAGGAAGTAAAGAAAAAAGTAAAACCTGCAATTAGAGGGAATTTTCTGAAAATAGTGTTTTTAATTTCATTGAGATTCAGTCCTCCTTCGCTAGTTTCAGTAACTAAAGAATTGTTTACATAATTCAAATTTCGAGTTTCTAAATTTTGATTCATGATTTTTGGAAACTTAATTTGTATTGTAATCTACAGTTGCTTGTATTTTTTGTATCTATAATTACATTTTTTTATAACTAATTCTCTATACGTAAGTATATACTTAAGTAAAAAATATGTACAAACAAATATTACAACTTGACTTTTATTGAATAATACTAGTATGATATTTTCCAATGAGAAAAAAGGTATCTAAATATTTAATAGTTTTGCTTGGATACGAGTGGTGAATGTTTTGAGAAGACACCGATGAGTGCACTCTTTCATTTACTTAAGAGGAAGGGGTTGCTGTGACTAAGTTAAGCTATTCTTCTGAAAAACAATAGACTTGTGTAGCTACAGATTAAATGTCTGGATACTAGTCAGTTGCTTCTTCAGGAGAGAATATTTGCAATTTTAATATTGATATTCTCTTGACTATGTCATGTAGCTCTTGTTCAGAAAGTCGTGTCAGCTTTTAATTAATCAAGCTGCAATTATGACTACGTTTTGCCGCATTTATTCATAATAAATTCTTGAGCTTTGGTATTATAAACCAAGGTTTTTTTTTGTTTTATTTTGTTTTAATCAAACATGCCAAATAAGAGAAGTAACAGAAATAAAACCAGAAAGTACTCTTGTCCTTTTTGTGAGCAGCGACTATGGAGATTAGGAAAAAGTAAGCATAATTTGTTCTATAAAAATGCCGAAGAAATTAGAGCCAACACTGGTATGACCATGAAGAAAGCAAAACTCTTGTCGATTCAGAGTAGCACCTACTTAGATACCAACAAGTGGATTGAGGCTTTCTGTTGTCCTAGTCATGGAATGATGTGGCTACTAATTTCAGTGATGAAAGATAGTTACGAATATAGGCTAGCTGAAGAAAAAGACTGGCTACAAACAGATAAAACCTTAGATCCTCGGGTTTCTAATCCTTCTGTAAGTGAATTTACTCTCAGAATGAGTCGCAAGCTTGGGTGAATTTTGACCGCGGAATGCGGTCAGGGGAAGCTCCGTCGTTTCACCCTGATGTTTAAGGGCAAGGGGCGGGAACTCTCTGACTTTGTCAGGACGTTGAGTAATCAAAAAAACTAATTTAATTCAATGATACCTAAAAAAGAATTGTTGGATATTCCCATAACCTGCTTACCTTTTGAAGAGCAGATCATGTTAATGGTGCGGTGGGCAAAACTACGAACCAGCAAAGTTGTCTGTTTAGCAAATGTTCATATGCTGATGGAAGCTTACTGGAACCCAACTTTTGCCCATGTATTGCACCAAGCAGATTTAGTCACTCCTGATGGCAAGCCTCTGGTATTAATGTTGCGTCGATTAGGAATCAAACATCAAAACCAAGTGGCAGGAATGGATGTATTTCTGAATCTATGCGATTTAGCAGAGCAAACAGGAATTAAGGTGTACTTTCTCGGATCAACTGGAGCCATTCTCAAAAAAATTACAGACAAGCTAAATAGAGAATACCCAATTTTACAGGTTGTTGGGACTCGAGCGATCGCAAAAGTATCGATTGAGGATATTTTATTGTACCAGGATCAGGACTTGATTGAAGAGATTAATCAGAGTGGTGCGGGCATTGTATTTGTCTGTTTGGGATGTCCGAAACAGGAAATCTGGATGTCTCGTTATCGAGGTTCAATTCCGGGAGTAATGATTGGAGTCGGTGCAGTATTTTCTATGTATGCGGGCATTAATCCTCGTGCGCCCTATTGGGTTCAGCAGGTTGGTTTAGAGTGGCTGTACCGTTTACTACAGGAGCCACGCCGTCTCTGGCGACGCTATGGTTCGACCATTCCACCTTTCTTATACTTAGCCCTCAAAGAATTAGCTAGACCCTACAAAAAAAGATTGAGTCAAGCGCGATGGGGCTTTAGTGAGAGAAACATGATAGTCGATGTAGATAGCTTAAATTTTTCCTCGGAAAAGCTCGGTGAAATTTTAATTCGGCAAGAGATTATCACCAAAGAAGAGCTAAAACTAGCCTTATTACAACAAATGACTAAACCGACCCTAAAGCTAGGTCAAATTTTAGTTCGTCTCCGTTTACTATCTCTTTCTCAATTGAAGTTTTATCTCAGAAATCAAAACATTCGATTTGGAGATCTTTTGGTTGAAAAAAAGATTTTAAATCGCCGTAGCTTGAAAAATATTCTGGCTTTGTGTAATAACTCAGAGAAAAAAATTGGAGAGATTGTTGTAGAGCAAAGTATTGTTTCAGAGGATCAACTTAAAGAGCTTTTGATTGAACATTATACCAGAAAAAAAGGTCTGTTTTTAGCTGAAAATATAGCTGATGTAGATTTGTCAACCTGGGTTAAGGATGTAATTGCCAGCTAATACGATTCAATTTCTATTGATCATAAACCATTCTATATGCTGCAAATAGTCAAAAGATTACTGTATATTATTCCAGCTAGTAAGACAGGTCTGGTAGGAATGGTATTTCTATTCATATTTTCTTCTGGACTGGAAGTAATTGGTATTGGCGCGATCGCTCCATTTATAAACTTAGCAGG
>CALLPS010000186.1 GCA_938015355.1 uncultured Pleurocapsa sp. | reverse complement strand
TACCATACTTATAAATATATGTATTCAGCTAATCTTCGAGAAGATGTCAGTAATGGATTAACAATTATCAATGATTTTGTCTATCAAGTCACAGATGAATATTTAAATGATAACGAGCAAGCAATTATTCGTGGCTCTTTAGAAGACTTGACTTATGAAACGATGCAACAAGAATATATTATTCTAAAATATTACGCCTTACGGTATATTTCTCGCAACTTGGCATATGATTTATGGCGCAAATTAACTTCTGTGGCACAACAATCAAAGTTATTCCCTCAAGATTATCGAGTCAAGAAGAAAAAAATCTGGCATTTCGTTGACCAAATAAATCAAATACAAGGAGAAGATAATTCCGAACCAATTAATATTCCCTCTCTAATTATAGAAGGAGAAAAATTACGCGATCGCTATGAAGTTGAAGAACATTTATTTGATTGTGATGCAGGGGAAAGTCAATTTAGAGCGATTGATTTACATCTGGGAAATAAACCATGTTTAGTAATCCAACGGAGTAATCAGACACCAAGAATTAGACAACAGTTTGAGCGAGAAGGAAAAAATTTATCGAGTATAGGCAGACATTCACAATTACCAGAACTAAAAGCATATTTTGCAGAGGAACAACATTTATACTTAGTTTATGAATATATTTCAGGAATAGCTTTAACTGAACTATTAACAGGACAACCTTGGCAAGAATATCGAGTAAAATCCTTATTAATTAGCTTACTTACTGTCTTAGAATTTATTCAACAACATAATCTAACTCATCGTAATATTAACCCCGATAATATTATTCAAGTTGACAATCAATGGATTTTAATTGACTTCGCCTGTCTTAAAGAAATCAATCATGTCCATAGATCTATTACCCATAGTACTTTTACTCAGGGCATGAAAGGATATATGGCTCCTGAACAACATACAGGAATGGCTACTTTTGCCAGTGATATCTATGCTATCGGAATGATCGCTGTTCATGCATTAACAGGAATTCATCCCTGCAATCTACGGAAGTACAATCCTCAAACAGGTAATAAAATTTGGCGTAATCAAGTACAAGTTAACGATGCACTCAGTAATATTATTGATCGCGCGATTAATTACCATTTTTGCGATCGCTATCAATCCGCGAAGGAGATGCTAAAAGACTTAAAAAGTTTACCTTCAGTTTAAATATGTTTGGCAATAACCTGTAAACTAGTATTAGTGTAATGCCATGTATTTAATTAACTGTATGTGTCTTAGTCCAGGTGATATCGTTAACGAACGATATGAAATTATTATTGAGTTAGGTCGTGGTGGATTTGGCATTACATATAGCGCATACGACAATCAACAATCCCCACCCCTAATTGTAGTCCTGAAACAGATTAGGATTGTTCAAACAGATAATAATGAAGGGGAAAGAGATAATGATTATATTAGGAGGTTGAGACTCGAAGCCAACACTTTAAGAAATTTACAACATCCTGCCATTCCTAAATTTTTCGACAGTTTTGAAGCGGATAATTATTATTATATTGTTCAGGAATATATAGTAGGACATGATCTTAGCCAGGAAATCTTTCCAGGTGAGCCAATATCAGAAGAAGAAGCAGTTAGTATCCTTCAAGAAATATTAGAAATACTAAAATTTATTCATCAAAATAATATTATTCATCGAGATATAAAACCAGCTAATATTATTCGACGGCATAGTGATAACAAGCTTTTTCTAATTGATTTTGGTGCCGTCAAAGAAATTGCCACAGAACATACTAGTAACTCAGGAATACACTTAACCAGAGCAATTATAGCAAAAGGATATAGCCCTGTAGAACAATTGCGAGGTCAGCCTCAATTAAATAGTGATATTTATGCTTTAGGGATCATGCTAATGCAGGCAGTAACAGGATTTTCTCTGAATGCTATCTGTGATGCACAACGCATTCCTCAAAGAGATAATAATTGCAACTATATTTGGCAAGATTATGCACCTCAAATTAACTCTGAGTTAAAAGAGATTATATCTAAGATGATTAAATATAATTTCAATAATCGCTATCAAAATGTCCACCAAGTTTTACAAGACTTAGATAAAATAATTAAAGAAAAAAAGTATTTCAGAGAATTATTCAAAAAAACAATAAAGTTATTTAAGCAATATCGTAAACAAATTAAGTTTCTGATTATTACCATAATCGCTTGCTTACTATCAGTTTTATTATTAAAGATAGCTCTTGCTGATAGAAATATATGTTCATTCAATCTAGAAGATCATATCAGTTGCGGAGAGGAAATATTAGACCCTTTATCCAAAGGCGCAATTAGAAATAGAGCCGCGGAAAAATATCAGCAGAAACAATATACAGAGGCGACAAAATATTTCCAAGACTCTTGGCAAAAAGAACGTCGTGATGCCGAAACTCTGATTTACCTCAACAACTCACTGCTTGATGCTAATAAAATAGATCATTATACAATTGCTGTGGCAGTTCCTCTTAGTTCCAATAAAATTATTAAAAGTTCTGCGATCGCTCAAGATTTCTTGCGGGGTGTAGCTCAAGTACAAACCGAAGTTAATCTTAATTTATCGAAGATTAACCCAGAAATTAAGAATCAATTATCTCCCTATAACTTTTTAACTTACCGTAGCATCAGTCAAACTAAAAATAAAGGATTAAAAGTTATTATTACCGATGATGCTAATAATAAACAGCAAGCAAAACAAGTAGCACAAAAAATTGCTAATATAAAAGGAGTTTTAGGAATTATTGGTCACTATGCTAGTCGAATGACAATAAACACTGTCAATATTTATCGGCAAAAACAATTAGCTCAAATTTCCTATGGAACGACTACCAAAGAGTTGACTGAAAATCCTGAAAATAACTTTTTCCGTGTGGTTTATACCAATGAAGAAGAAGCAGATGCTTTATTAAAATACATAGAGCAAAATGATTTACTAGATAAAAAAATTGCAATTTTCTATAATCCTAATAGCGAATATAGTAATCGATTAAAAATAGAATTAGAAACTAAAATAAAAAAATTAGGCAATCCCAATATTCAGATCCTAAATGCGTTTGATCTAGCGGATGAAAATCACTTTTCCGCAAGCTCTGCTTTAAAACAACTAGATAAACTAGGAGTAAATATTTGCTTGTTGCTTCCTGATGGTCAAGTCAGTAATTCCTTAGCGAAAGCAATAGATGTACTCGAACTAGATAATGGAGAACGTTTGATGTTAGGTGCCAATGTTCTCATCAACACGAAAGTAACTCAAGTTGAAACTAGCCAACCATTAAATCTAATTTTATCAACCTTTTGGCATCCCACAGCAGATTTAGCAAGCACATTTAACCAGCAAACTCAGCAATTATGGGGCAATAGGGTTAATGGTGGCACTGCCATGGCTTATGATGCAACTTTAGTCATGCTGGAAGCAATCAAGAGACAAGATAAACCGACTAGACAAGGAACAATTCAAAAACTAAGTAATGGCAACTTTTCTGTTGTCAAAACAGCTACAGGAGAAATAAATTTCAATACCCCGAAAAATGGCGATCGCCTTAATTTCTATCCCACCTTAGTTCGGCTACACAAATGCCAAGATGGTAGCAATCATTTTGTTACTTTGTCTCTTGATGACACCGAAGCATCAGATTTAGTATGTAAGTCAGAATAATAAAATTAGCTAGTAACAAATATTATTAAAAATTTATATCAAAATTGTTGTAAAATAACCACTAAATTAATATTAAGAATAATCATTACTAAGTACGTAACCGTCCCAGAACATTACGCCATCATAGGTATTTCAGCATCCAACAGAGTTGTGGGTAAAAGAGATGGAGCAGGTGAGCCTAATCGCTTGGCAAGACAGGCTTGTGTCAAATAATCTAAGGGATTTCGCTGTTGTGCCTTGAGAGATGTCACCACCGTCAGAATCCGAGACACAAATTCACTACCAGCTTGGGATTGAGAACCAAAACTAGTACG
>CALLPS010000185.1 GCA_938015355.1 uncultured Pleurocapsa sp. | reverse complement strand
AATCATTAATTCAAAGCAAGTATCCATTTTAATCAATAATTATCAGAAACTCTTTCCAAGGGATTAGCTTGGTGGGAGTAGTTCATTTGATTACCGATTGCAAAGCAGCAATCTGCGCCTCGGCTTTGTTTAAAGATTCATGCCATTCTCGTTCAGGATCGCTATCGGCAACAATTCCTGCACCTACCTGACCATAAACCTGAGCTTGATCTGAATCAGTAGCTTTAACATAGAGTAAAGTACGAATTAAAATATTGAGATCTAAATTGCCTCGTTGATCGAGATAACCACAAGAGCCATAGAACAAACTACGACGGAAGGGTTCTAGCTCTTCAATAATCTCCATGCAACGCACCTTTGGGCATCCAGTAATCGTTCCCCCAGGAAAAACTCCCCGAATCAAATCTACAGCGTCGCAATCAGATTGTAAGATTCCTTTAACGTTGCTTACAAGATGCATGACATGGCTATAGCGTTCAATCACCAGCAACTCATCGACTTCTACCGAACCCCACTGACAGACTCGACCCAAATCGTTTCGCTCTAGGTCTACCAGCATAATATGTTCCGCCCGTTCTTTCTTATTTGCCAATAATTCTGCGGCTAAAGCGCGATCGCTTTCTGGATTTTCGCCCCGTCTCCTGGTTCCTGCAATGGGTCTAGTTTGCGCCTGATTGCCCTCTAACTGCACTAACCGCTCAGGGGAACAACTGATCACATCTCCCCAGGGCGATCGCCAATAACTAGCAAATGGAGACGGATTTATGACTTGGAGTTGGCGATATATCGACCAGCTATCCGCAGCGGTACTAGTTTGAAAGCGTAATGATAAATTGGTCTGAAAGATATCTCCTGTCTGGATCTTCTTTTTTGCTTGTTTAACCGCATTTTGGTACTGCTCCTGATCCGTTAAGAAGGTAATGTCAGAAGTTAGGGCAGTAGGAGAATTTTGGCAGGTAGAGACAGTAGGGGAAAATAATTTGACTTCTAAGTCATTTAACTGGTGAACTTCGGTTGCTGCTAGCCACAGGATTTGTGCTGCATGATCGAGAACAGCAAAACATTCTGGTTCATACCAGTAGGCTACGGGAAAAGGTAGAGTATCTTGGTTCAGTTCGGGTAATTGTTCTATTTCCCAAGCAAGATCGTAGCCCAGCCAACCCAGCCAGCCACCAGTAAAAGGTAAATGAGCTACTTGAGAATCTTGAACATTAGCTTGCTGTAATAATGAGCGCAGAAAAGGTAATATCTCTCCTGTTGAGGGAGTCCATAATTGCCGTTTTCCTTTAAATGTTCGAGGGGAACCTGCACAGATAGAATAACGTGATAGATGAGGTTGTGATCCATTAATTACACCAGGACTTTCTAAGAGGGTGGCAATTGAGTCTTGGATAAATAGAGCAGCGAATACTTCTGAAGCAGTACGATTATGGAGAGAAAGCGATCGCCAAAGCCAAGGTTTTAGGGAATGATTTACTTTATTGACCAACATGACAAGCCTTAATAAGTCCCACCGACAAACCAACGAGCACACCAAAAGGGAATTAAAATTCCTAAAGCCAGCCAGTCACGCCATCTCAGCCGTAATTGATGCCATTGAACTTGGTGTTCATTGGGGCTAGTAAAACCACGAACATCCATGGCAGTAGCAATTTGTTCGGCTCGAAGTAACAGGTTTTCTAATAGTTTCTCCGATACAATTAACCATAGTTGGGCACTACGCCGTAAACCTAGTTTTTTCCAATTAATTGCTCTAGTACGAATTGAGCGGACAAGATTTTGTACCTCTTCTAAGACTAAGGGAATAAAGCGCAAAGAAAGTGTCAAGGTCAAAGTAATTTCGGCAATGGGTAGATTTAATCGCCGAAGAGGACTCATGACATTCTCTAAGCCAGCAGTAATTTCTTCGGGAGCGGTAGTCAATAGATAGAGACTGGTACTGTAAATTAGGGTAAAGATTAAAGTAGAAATTCTTACCGCTACGTCTAAGGAACGACGGGTAATTGTCAGGCGGGGCAAAAATGCAAACTTTGGCTGATCAAAATAGACATATCGATAGTCTGTAGGTTGAGGTAGCTTCGATTTACAAGGTGTAGTATTGAAGACAACCTGAGGACAAAATTGGGGCTCCCGAGGTTGATGTTGAACTGCCAAACTGTCAGGAGCAACGCTACTGAACAAAAACATAAAGGTACATAACAGCAGCAACCATCCTATTTGCTTCCGCCACACCCGAAAGGGAATTCCTGCACCAATGGTCAAGAGAACTAATAAAGAGGCTAAACCAATTCGCCACCAGGGATTGCTTAATATCGGCGCAATCAAAAAAGTCATCAACCATGCCAGCTTAACTCGCGGATCGACTTTATGTAGCCAGGTAACGGGTTGCTCTAAATATGACCCAATAGGAAGCGATCGCAATAAATCCATGCTTTTAAAGGATGAGGGATGAGGGATAAAGGATGAGGAATGAGAAAGAACACACAGTAAGAAGCTTGAATTCAATAACCTTGGCTTATCTCAGGATATTGTTTAGGGCAACTTCTAACGTAACGCTTTCACATTGAGAAATTAATCACATCCTCAATATCCTATTTTTGATTTATTATTGGTTTCTTTGACGGCGGATTTCCCTCGTCGCAGCTTCATGTTCACTCAAAGTTCTACTGAAAACATGAGTTCCATCATAGCGAGCCACAAAAAATAAATAATCAGTACTTTCGGGGTTTAAGGTAGCTTTTAGACTAGCAATACCAGGAGCAGCTATGGGGGTGGGAGTTAAGCCAGTATTCATATAGGTATTATAGGGTGATGGAGTTCCTACTTGGGCATAGGTTAGGGGTTGATCTGCCGTTTGTCTAATACCTAAGCCATATTCTACTGTGGGGTCGGATTCTAATCTCATGCCTTGTTCGAGTCTTGCGGTAAAGACCCCCGCAATTAAAGGACGTTCATCTCCAATTACCGCTTCTTTTTCGACAATGCTGCTTAAAGTGACCCAATCTAATAAACTCATTTCTGGTTTTGCTGCTTCGTAAACGGGCAAAGCAACCTGCTCAAAACGAGTCAACATAGTATTAATTATTGCTTGGGGATTGCTAGTCATGTCACTAGATATCCGATAAGTATCTGGATACAAAAACCCCTCTAAGATTGGTATATCTTGGGGTAACCAAGGGTATTTGTCCTGAGGTATATTCGTTACGGCGTTGTTAAATTCTTCAGCACTAAAATAGCCCTGGCTCTCAAAATATTTTGCCATCTGTCTGGTTGACCAGCCTTCAGGAATAGTGAAATTGGTCTGTATTATTTCTCCATCCCAGATCTTGCTAGCGATTTCAGGGAGAGATTCTGTAGGAGAGATCTCATATGTCCCTGCCTTAAATCCCCCTCCAGAGTCATTGAGCTGCTTGACCTTGGTCCAAATTTTCCAGCCATTAACTGACTTGATTAAACCTGCTTGAGTTAATTCAAGCCCTAACTGATTGCCTGCTACTCCTGGCTTGACTGTAAACTGGATTTGTTTACTCTCTTGTTGCTCACTTTTTGCTACAGGAGCAGTTAAGCCACGCCAACTAGCCCATCCGAAGAGAGATAGAACTCCGACGACGGCTGAAACCGTAAAGAGCGTGACATTAGTTTTTTTGTGGTTAGAAGTTGGTCTATGTTTAGGCTTCTTCCGACTAGTCATCCTAGATCAATATTATTTAAGTATTTAGTTCAAATTTATCGATAAATCAGCTTAATTATTCAAAAGCTGGGTCTAATCTTACTCTGGTTTTTTCAAAAATGTTACTTTTCAGTGAGTAATATGCTCGGAGTTTTACTGAAAATATTGTCAAAAGTAAGGCTTATAGCTTATGGCTTGAGCAAAGCTCCTTTATTCGTCGGATAACAATTCTTCCAGAATAGGAAGTAAGTTTTCTTGATCGGGAGAAACTAACTCTAAGTGATTTTCCGCATCATATCTGGCAAAAAACAATAGAGGGGTTAGGGGAGTATAAATACCGTATTTCTGATCGGCATGAAAAAAATAGCACAGAGACTGTAATTCTTCTTCTTCTTCTGTATCATCATTTTTCTCTTCGCTTTCTAAGGTTAAAATCTGCTCCTCTTCAATAGGAGGAAGTTCCCCCGTCGCGGTTAAGGTATAGCCAGTATGATGTAGATAAAGATTTTGTTCTGCTAAAACAGCTTTGGCATTATTAAAAATCTTGGCGATCGCTTCATCATCATCCAACATTGCCGCTTCTAATTCATGATCGCTGTCTTGATTAATGCTCATAATAATTACGGGAATATCTATGGGCACTAGCAGCAGATAGGTCATATTATCTGCTTCAATAGACTGTTCAATATAACAAGGGAGCGATCGCCCATCTTCATCAACAATTGTTAGAGTTTCCTCATCATATTGTTCGTTTTGGTCAAACCTAGATGATGGCATAATTTTTAATCTAAAAAAATTTTAACTAACTAATAATTATTTAATATGCTTTGAGCCCGCCTAAAATAGGCTCTTTGGTACGTTTATAGTAGTTCTCAGGATACCATTTTCTGTCAGGGGCAGAATGAGGGATAAGGGATGAAGGATGAAGGATGAAGGATAAAGGATAAAGGATGAGGAAATAATAAGTTACAAATCCTCGATCCCTTATTTGAGAGCAAGATTAGTTTGAGAATAAGTTAATCAGCTTTTATTTAATCTTTTTTCGGTTTGTAAGTTGAAGCTATTTCTAATTCTTTGAGTTGCTTGCTATCTACCGCAGCAGGAGCTTCTGTTAAGAGACAACTTGCTTGTTGTGTTTTCGGAAAAGCAATGACATCTCGAATTGAGTCTTCTTTCGCCAAGAGCATTACCAGACGATCTAGACCAAAGGCAATTCCTCCGTGGGGAGGGGTGCCATATTCAAAGGCTTCTAGGAGGAAACCAAATTTATTGTCGGCTTCTTCAGGGGATAATCCAATCGTCTTAAAGACTTGCTCTTGAAGCTCTTTTTTATAGATTCTTAAACTACCACCACCAATTTCAATCCCGTTATATACCAGATCATAAGCTTGCGCCCTAGCAGTAGTTAGGTCATGACTATCTTCGGGGTAGGGTGCCGTGAAGGGATGATGTAGGGCTTCATAACGTTTCTCATCGCCATTCCACTCAAACATGGGAAATTCTGTAACCCAAATGAGATTGACCTGCTCGTTATCAATTAATCCCATTTCTTGAGCAATGAATAAACGGAGACGATCTAAAGATTTATTAACTGTAGCCGTATCTCCTGCTCCAAATAGCAATAAATGTCCAGGTTTTGCCCCAGTGCGCCGTAATAGCTCTTCTTTTTGCTCTGGATTAAGATTGTCTTTGATAGCACCAATAGTATCGATTTCATTGTTTTCTCTGACCCGAATATAGGCAATCCCTTTTGCCCCAGCGGCTAAGGCTTCATTAAAGATATCTCCTTTAGGTTTGATGCGAACATTAGAAATGGCATCATTACCGCCAGGAATGGGCAATACCTTGACCTGTCCCCCACTCTTAACCGCTCCAGAAAAGACTTTAAA
>CALLPS010000184.1 GCA_938015355.1 uncultured Pleurocapsa sp. | reverse complement strand
ATCTAAGCCGTGAATCATTTTTTCTACTCCCACTCCTGTGGCGGTTAAACCGATAGCTAAAGGAAGATGAGAATAAAGCCAAATTAGTGCGACTTTCATTTTGCCTTTTTTCATGGCGTGCAAGGGAGATTCTTCTACCGTATCGAAATACATCCACCAGAAACTAAAGGCAATAGATAAACCTAATAAAGCGATCGCAATTGACATGGGAGTCCATTCTTTCTCTGATACTCCGCCAACTACAGCTACAATCGATTCACCCAAGACAATGATAGTAAATAGTCCAATTCTTTCTGTGGTATGAGCCATATTGGGAGGGACTTTCATTACTCTTTGTCCTGCGGTTAAGGGGGTAACCAAGTCAATCAATAGCCCTAATCCCCAGAAGACAAAACGCCAGGGAAGAGGGACAAACACTGAAGCTAACCAAAATAGCAGACTGATCGTAAAGCCAGCAGCATACCAAGTAGTTAAATGTCTGGCGGGAGGTACATGATACCCTGCATGAAGATATTGACAGACTAATACAGCACGAAATGCAATATAGCTCAGGGAAAAGGGAATCGAAGAGCTGTCTAAGGCATGATGAATATTTGCTGCCATGCTAGCAGCGATCGCCATTTGGATCAAGGTAATTAAACGATCTACTAAGCCATCATTATCAAAGCGAGTATCGTAAAAAGTGGCTCCAACCCAGCACCACCAGACAGGGACAAATAATATGCCTAATTTAGCTAACCCCATCAAACTAAAGTCTTGCTGAAAATTATGGGCTAATTGAGCGATCGCCACTACGAAGATTAGATCAAAAAATAACTCCAGCCAGGTTGCTGATCTTTCTCCGTCTTCGCATTCTTCTCGGCGTAATTTTGGCGGATGAAATATGGCTCTAGTCATAGCAACAGGATCTTAAGCATTAATGATCAATAATTTATCAGAACAATTAATTTATAAGATGGTTTGAAGGATGCAAAGTGAGAAATGGTTTAGAAAATTAAAGCGATCGCTTAATGTAAAATTAGGTTTCTTTGCAATATTCTCTTTTACAGATTTGGCTTATTCTAAAACAAGATCTCCTAACAAAAACTTAAAATATAAGTTAAATATAAATTCCTTAAGTTAAGGAAAACTACTTGCTACTTCTGAGATCGTCGTGTCTGCTTAGATATAATAGACTTTGAGCAAAACTTTGCTAGATCAAATTCATGTTTTTATTTGTTGATTGTTTGTAAGACGTTGAACATTCCCAATCAGTTGCTGTTTAGAGTTGGAACGGAAGCCAAAATAGGCGAAGATTATAGTGATTATTCAGTAAAAGTTGGAACTATAAGGATGAGAGAGCATCCCAATTTTCATACCTTAGAAAATAAAATTAATCAACAAGAATTTGAGATTAGGGAAACAGAATTGATCGGAGGTAAGGAAGTTGAAGTGGAAAATGTTCGCATAGAAAATATAAAACTCATCGATGCCAACAATCAATATCTAGGTGCAGAAAAAATCTTATATGCCAAACCAAATATGAGATATTTAGACTTAGAACACGAGGTCGGTCACATAGAACAACTATCTAAACTAGCTAACGCTAAGCTAACTAAACCATCTAGCTCGGGTCGTGATTTATATACAGGTATATTGTATACGGGTATAATTGAAATCAAAAATAATGGAACGAGAAAACAATGGAAACCAAGTAAATGTAACAATCAAATAGATATTATGAAAGACTGGCAGAATATAATTTTGGAGTATGATAATCGGTTGCAAGAATTTTTGAGGCTGCATGAGCGAAATGCTACGTCAGAACTCTTAAGAGAACATTCTCAAAGAATTAATTTAGGAGTTGATTATTGGAAAGAAGAGTCAGACAAAATAGTTGCTAGAAAAAGGAGTAGAAAAGAATGGGCACAGGACAATTTTTCTGAAGT
The DNA here is from genome assembly GCA_938015355.1 of uncultured Pleurocapsa sp. Lineage (GTDB taxonomy): Bacteria > Cyanobacteriota > Cyanobacteriia > Cyanobacteriales > Xenococcaceae > Waterburya. The sequence continues at coordinate 9,471 of CALLPS010000184.1, read as the reverse complement.
TATGCATGGTAGCAATTTAAGACAAAAATATGAAGCAATTATAGGTAAAACTTAAGTTTTTACAATTATTTATAAGAAAATTCTAGAAATAAACTTTAATCTTAGTAAGATTTTTTATTTTAACTATTAATATTAAGCATTTATAGAGTAAAAAGCGTCAGCAAATTTGTCATGAAACCTCTAGTAGACGAGACGAAATTTAAGATTATCAATGAAGCTAACGAGCATGAAGTAGATACTTGTCAATTTTTTGCAGGAATCTACCGAATAGTATCACCTACTTTTTTTGAAATATCTTTTATTCCTCAATTTGAATTTAGTGATTTAGCATCTTCCGCCAAGATACCTCAGTATTTTGATGATGTGCATTCTATTAGTGATGCCAGACTAATTACAGCAAGTTTTAGTAAAATAATTGTCAGTCCCAATAATTCTTTATCTGGAACTAAGAAAGAAATTAAAGCGGTCACAAAATCTGATGATTTTAATGAAGATTTAGATAGTGATTATAAAGTTATCCACTATGTTTCTGATAGTCAATTTGATGATTTTATTCGGGAATTAAAAGAGGTTATTGATAGAGAAGATTTGACAGTTCGTAGTTTTGCTGATGCGACGCTTTTACTTGACTATTCCTTTGTGAATTTTATTTACAAATACATAGTTTTTTCAGAAACTATCAATTCTATACTTATTAACCGTCAATTAGAAGCGACTTTGAATGACATTAGAAATGCAACTCTTACCAGTGCAGCTAATTCTATAACTGAAAGAACAATCAAAAAGGTATTCTCAAGACTTTCTTTATTAAGGAATAAAAGTATTAGATATCCACGACGAATGCAGCGTATGTCTGGCTTACTCGCTAAAAGTTTGCCAGTTAATTATATGACTTATTATAGTGCTAAGAATAATCCCAGAATAGATAATTCTAATTTTAGTCAGATATTATCACAGTTTAATCAGTTAGGTAATGAAAACTGGTATGTAATTGGAAGTTTTAAATTCTATAAAGAAGCTAATAATTTTAGTGATTTTTTAATTATTTCTCCAAATGGTAGTAACTTTTTTATAGACATCCCATTAGGACAAAAAAATGCTTTTTATGAATACTATAGAAAACACATTGAAACTAAGAATAAAAAAAAATTAATAGCAAGTCCCGAAAATTGGTCAATACAACAACATTCTAAATGTATCAGTTCTATTGTTCGTATTATTGACACAAACTTTGAAAAGCCTTTCATCGATCCTAAAAATAATATTTATAGTTCGACTTGGGGAGAAATAATTCCAACAGTTAAAGAACTAGATAGCAAGGTGGAAAATAATTCTGTACTAGAAAATAGCTAAATCTTAACTAACTTCTTTAATATATAGGTAACTTTATTTCAATTGGTAATAAAAAACTATCTACAGATAAACACAGATATATTGACTATATTGACTAGCTTTGTTTTCTGTTCAGTAAATTGTGTATTTGATAGTTATGAAAGCTGATAGCTACCCTAACCAGTTAATTGCCTTAAACTGAACTAATATTACTTATCTTATTACTTAATTAACAAACTACTAACGGAGAAACATCAAGGCAATTCCCCCTAACGAAATCATTACACCGCATATTGCCCGTAGGCTGATCTTTTCCCCTTGCAATGCCACAATGGGTAAAATAAATAATGGACTAGTGGCTAAGAAAGTTTGAGCAATTCCTGTGGGGGCAAATTTGAGAGAGGTTTGTTGTAGCCAGATGCCGAGATAAGTACTACCAAAAGCTGCGATCGCAATTATTCCCAGATTATATAGAGATAGTTGCCATTTGAGATGGTTTTGCTTGGCAACAGGAAGGAATAATAAGCCGACGACAATTACCGTACCGCCCATTAAACGAATTAGGGTACTTTCTAGAGGACTAATATCTGATTGTATAAGAGCAAAACGAGAGATAACTGCCCCTGTAGCTTGAGCGATCGCAGCTAAGATGCCCCAGATGATACCCTGACGAGAGATCCTGAGATTATCTACAGGATTACGCTCACTAATTACCCAGGCTATACCCATAATAGTTAATAGAATACCACTCCAGGCACTATAAGTTAGTTGTTCGCCAATAAAAATTAACGCTAGCAATGCACCCATAGGAGGAGAAGAAGTTTCGACTAATAAAGTGCGTCTGGCACCAAGGCTATTTAAGGCTGTAAAAAATGCCGTATCTCCTAAGCCGATACCGATTATCCCGCTGAGAGTTAGTAATGCGATTGTCGAGATAGATAGATCAGTAAAGGCTGCGCCCTTGATTAGTAGAGTGATGATGATAAAAGCGATCGCAATTATGCCTTTATAAAGATTAAGCTTGAGGGGAGGAATCTTTAAACCCAAGCGAGTATAGACAACAGAAGATATCGCCCAAAGCAATGCAGCACTTAAAGCCGCAATCTCCCCCATAAAATTACTAGCAGTCATTCTGTGGTTTATTTAATTCTCATTCCTTAAGTATCCTTTGGTTTGAACTCAAAAATAGCGATCGCACCTGTAATATTGTTATCGATAGTAGTATCACTCAAAAAGTCGATTACCTTAACATCCAATACTTCTTCAATAATATTTTTAATTTGAGGATTAATGACACTATCAATTACTTTCCTTACCTGTTGGGCTAAGTCATAACGATTATTAGCCTTTAATAGTTTTTCGGGTAAGGTTTCAATTCCTTCTAAAGTTATGACCAAAGTGCGATCAAATAATTTATAAGAAATATTGTCCAGTTGTTGTTCAAGTTCCTCCTGGTAGACATCCTTAATTTTTTGAAATAGGATTAACTCCATTTTTTTTAATCTTTTTATTTTATTCTTCATTGAAAAAAATTTATTAATCTTTCTTCCATAACTACTTTATTGTTCTTTATCTCTGCTAATTTTTAGCTTTAGGAATACTCTCTGGATTACGAACCTGAGGTGTCTGACTCAAAACCACAATAATTCCTGTACGTCCAGTATCTAAAGTAGCATCACTCAAAATATCTACTACTTCTACCTCAGCAACTTCTTTAATTAATTCCTTTAATTCTGGCTGGATCGCATCATCCAAGTTAGAACGCACTTTCTTCGCCAAGTCATTTTTACCCTCATCAAGTAGAATTTGTTCAGCACTAGTAATTGAATTTTCAATAATTATTGCTAGCTTTGAACCAAAAAATTGACAAGTAACCTTTGAAGGTTGATGTCCCAAATGTTGCCGATAAAATGCTTGAATTTTCTGAGAAAGTTTTCTTTCTAATTGCCCACAAGTCAGTAAGTTATTTGTCATTGTTATGTTTAAGATTAAGACTATTAATTGCAAGTTGTAGTGAATAATTACCACAAGTCACGAAATAATAGTGTAGATTCAAAACTTGCTCTTACCTAAAAGCTATTAGTATCTTTGAATTTTATCACCTTTAGAAACCGTGTTTCTTTACCAGGATCTTTTTGCTATATAGACCCATTATTTTGTTAAACAACAATTATTCTGCTGTGATGACAATAATTTGTTACCGATGACAAATCATTAGTCGATGCACAACAAAATTTACCAAATTTTTTACTAAATTTTTGAACTCCCCAGGTAGGATTTGAACCTACGACCAATCGATTAACAGTCGACCGCTCTGCCACTGAGCTACTGAGGATTACTAAGTCAGTCCTAGATAATAATAGCGAATGCTCAGGTAATTGGCAAGGATTTATTCAAAGTATTTTTTGCACTACCGTTTTGTTGTAGTTAGAGGATATGCTGGAGATGAAATCAGCTTTGGCTACAAAATTTGCGCCCCATGTTAGTTAATCGCTATCAAACCGTTCATCTTTCCTTCATATCGACAGATTTACCTATCTGGAAAGTGATAGAGGCTCAAGCCACTATTTATCAGAAAGATGAGGAGCGATTTCATTTGCTACTTAACCAGCAAAAGTTACCCCACTCTATTATCCCCACATCAGATCAGGACAATTCTGAGCAAGGACTATTTTGGTGGGACATTTCTCCTTATCGAGTAATGATGACTATGCAGAGTAATGGCAAGTTGAGTTACCGCCATTTTTGGGAACAAGGAATATATGGAGTAACTAGATATTGTCTGAATACAGATCCCGATCAACCTAGTCAATCCCTTCGATTCCGTAACTTTACGCGCTATTTAAAGGTGGATACTAATCCTTTTCCTCGAAATATCCGTATTGAATACGAAATGTGGTCAGCAAAAGTTCATTTAGGCTCTTATATTCTGCACCTAGATATTGAATAGTAATATCAGTAACAGTTTTATGTGACTTCTCTTTTAAACTATTCCGTTTCGTGAATATTGATTAAACCTTCAGGAGGAGATATTTCCAAACGTTGATCACAAATGTCTACTATAGGAACAATCTCTCTAACAAGAGGAACAAATATAGTCAAGGGTTTATCAGGCTTTGGCTTAAATTTCTTCCGTTTACTACGACGACTAACTTGAGACAGATCTCGTTTAGTCTTTGTCTCAGTTTTTGGTTGCTGGTGTAATTTTATTTCTAATAAATCATTGCCAGCAGAATACAAATCGACAACTACGCCAATATTCTCTCCTGTCTCCTGGTGATAAACTTCCAAACCGACAAGATCCGAGACATGATATTCATCTTTTCCTAGTTTAGGGCGATCGCTTTTATTAACCAACAATTTGTAATTGCGAAATGCTTCTGCTTGGCTGCGATTTTCTATGCCTTCCAGCTTAATAACATAAAGATTCTTTCCTGCCAGATGTCGCCCACTCCGCAACTGTACTTCCGTAATGGTAGAAGTATCAGGATGCTTTAGCCAGCGCTTTCCCGCCTGAGTAAAGCGTTCAGGAAAATCAGAATCAGGATATACCCGCAACTCCCCTTTTAAACCTTGGGGAGAGGTAATTGTTCCCACTTCTAACCACTCTATTTGCTGATTAATAATTGATAGTTGATCGTTCATCGTTAATAGTTGTCCTAAAGAATACCGCGACTCATATGGCTTGCACCCTAAAGGGCACTTGTCCGAACATGGGGGTACTGTTTACTGATATACCCGCTGTACAACTTCTGCTAAACGCTTCATTGCTGTGGCTATTTCTGATTCTGTCGCTGTCAAACTAATTCTCAAGCACTCTTGCTTGTGTTGCCAATCTTCTTTCAAACCAGGAAAGAAAGTGCTTCCAGGTACAGCAATGACTCCTACCTGCTTTAATTCTTGATACAACTCCCAATCTGTCATCGGCAAATCTTTGAGCCATAACCAGGCAAAAATTGCCCCTTCCCCCTGATGTAAATACCAAGGAATATCTGGCATAGTTGCATCAAGAGTATGTGATAAAACTTCTATCTTACGTTGATAGTGAGGACGAATCACGTTAATGGCAATATCTGCCAGTTTACCAGATGAAATTGCTTTAGCTGTGATCGCTTGTCCATATCGAGAAGAATGAATACAGGCATTAGTTTGAAAAGATTCTAAAATCTCAATTAGCTGAGGATCGCCAATGGCAATGCCAATTCTTTCTCCTGGTAATCCTGCTTTAGACAAACTCAGGCAATGGATAATATTATCGCCAAACTGAGGATTCATGGGGGTAAAGTTCAATGCGGGGAAAGGAGGTGCATAAGCAGAATCAATTAATACAGGAACATTATAGTTAGCCGCGAGATTGGCTATCTTGGTTACTTCCTGATCACTAATGATATTTCCTGAAGGGTTACAAGGGCGAGAAAAAATTACACAGCCTGTTTGCTGATTGATTTGCAATTGCTCAAAATCAGGACGATATTTAAATCGATGCTTGTCTTGATCAATGTCTAAATTAGGTTTACATGCCAACAACGCGTCTGGAGTCAGACTTACTCCACCATATCCCGTATAATCAGGACTGAGAGGCAATAGAACTTGTCTGAGTTTCCCCGATGTTGTATAACCCCCAAAAGCATTTGTCCCATAAAGATATAGTGCCTGAGAGCCTCCTGTAATCAGAATATTGCGATCGCTCAATTGCAAACCATAGCGAGTATTGAAATCTTGAACTATGGCATCAATCAGAGGAGCATAACCCTGGGATGAGCCATAACGACAAACTACTTCACCATATTCATCGCTAGCCAACAACTCTTGGGTACAATCGCGCCATAATTGCTCCACTTCTGGCAAAATTACAGGATTACCCGCACTAAGATTAATAAATTCTCTTCCAGCATTGTTTCTTAAGGTTTCAATAATGTCTTTCATAATTGCCCTAACTCCAGTTAGTTGAGACACTTGTAAACCAAATTGAGATAAAGCAGGATTCATTTATAGTGACCTATAAGTTACGAGAGAAAATGACTATAACCCTTATTGTAACTTGAGTTTGTTTACTATGAAGATGTCATCCTTTATGGCGAAAATACACTTTTGAAGGTTTTGATGTAAGTATATTTAAGTAAATGTAAATATCTCAATGCTATACATAAATATTCTTGAGTTATTCTGTTTGAAATTTATTTACAAGAATTTACATCTTGTCCTATTACCAATTAGCTAAAAATGATGCCAAGATAGAAAGTAATTTAGTAATTTAATTTTGGTCTAAATTATTTTTGCTAAATTAAGCAAACGCTAGTCTTGATATTAAGTGTTGCGGTTAGTCACTTGGTTAACTTAAAAATTGCACTTAATCTTCAGATAAAACTAAGCGTAATTTTGTGGTGTGTGAGGATTGTTTATCATGTCTAAATTGTGGAGTAAATTCTCTCAAATAGGATCTATTATCTCTATTTGTTTAGTTTTTTCATTAAGCACTGAAGCTAGTACAATATCAAAATCTCAACAAAATAATCCTAACTGGCAAGATAAAAGTAACCTTAAACAGATAAATCGTCAAGAAACATTGCTCAGTAATATTCAAAAAAATACAGATAGCAATAAAACTTTAATCACGCAAATAAATCGTGTTGAAGAACTGAGAGATATTCAACCTACAGACTGGTCTTATCAAGCCTTAAAAAATTTAATTGAACGTTATGGTTGTATTGATGGATTTCCCTCCCATACGATACATTCTGAGATTACAAATTCCCCAGAGTTATCCTCTAAAACTTACCGAGGGGCGCAAAATATTTCCCGCACAGAATTTGCCGCAGGACTTAATGCTTGTCTGAACAAAATTGAACGTATTATTGCTAACTCAGGAGATGTCTCTCAAGGTGATGTAGATATGTTGTTGCGGCTGATGCAGGAGTTTCAGTCGGATTTAGCCATACTTCAAGGTAGGACAGATGGATCTCAAGCACGGTTACAAGACCTAGAAGCAACTCAATTTTCTACCACTAGTAAGTTGAGAGGAGAAGCTATTTTTGGTCTAAGTAGTATTTTATCGGGCAATGATGACGATCGCACTATTTTTGGAAGTAGATTGAGACTAGAGTTACAAACTAGCTTCAAGGGAGACGATTTATTGTTTACAAGATTGTCCCGTAGCGATTTTTCTGGCTTTGAATCGGAAATCGGTACATTTCAAGGTAATTTATCTTTTGCCGAGGCTGAGGATGATGACTTTTCTTTAGATGCTTTATATTATTCCTTTGGAGTGGGGAATCGCCTGGACTTTATCGTTGGTGCAACAGGATTAGAGGCGGATGATATTGCGCCAACTATTAACTTTCTTGATGGGGATGGTGGATCAGGCTCAATTTCGGCTTTTGGCACCAGAAACCCTTTATATTATCCCCCTGGTGACGCGGGAATAGGGGGTACTTATCGTCCCCTTGATAAAATTCAGATTAGCGCTGGTTATATTGCCTCTCCTGCTAATGAACCCAGTCCAGGTAACGGCTTATTTAACGGTGCTTATAGTGCTTTAGGACAAATTACGATCGCCCCGATTGAAAGTCTTAGTTTAGCGGCTACCTATGTTCACAGTTTTAATCAAAGCGATACCGAAACAGGAACAAACCTATCCAATCTTCAGTCTTTTACCTCCGATCTATTTGGCTCGGAAATTCCCACCATAAGTAGTTCCTACGGTCTAGAATTATCTTGGGCAATTAATAACCGCTTCGTAATTGGTGGCTGGGGTGGATTGAGTAAGGTAAGTAATCTCAGTACAATCAATCAACCGATAGATCGTGGTACTCAGGATATCTGGAATTGGTCTGCAACCTTAGCTTTACCAGATTTAGGCACAGAAGGTAGTTTAGGGGGAATTGTCGTGGGCAGCGAGCCAACAGTAACCGATTCTTCTATTGTTAATCTTGAAGAAGATAGCGATCGCTCTTTACATTTAGAAGCTTTTTATCAGTATCAAGTTAATGATAATATCTCGATTACTCCTGGAGTAGTTTGGATTACAGAACCCGATGGCGATATTCAAGATGCTGATGATTTAGTAATTGGGATAATCAGGACAACCTTTAGTTTTTAAGTTTTAGTTATTAGTACGTCATACATAAAATCACCAACGCCAAAGAATACTTCAGCAAGATAGGTTATTAAGAGCAACGACAGAACCAGCCCTTTTAAGATGTTGTAAATGTTCCCAAATTGTAGTTATGTAAAAAATAGTTAACCGATAGGGGAACCCCCGCAACCCTAAACAAAGGCTTAAGCCGCATGTACTAGCTGAGTCCGAAGGACTTGCTTCGCGACACGAAGTTAGTCCTTTAGGCCAACCGCGTCGCGCAAATAATGAGTAATGAGTAACGAGTGTCTTAATAGAAGTCGGTATTGCTATAAGTCTGTAGCTAAATTTAGATTCACAATTAATTAATTAGTTTGACGTTAATTATTAAATTTAGTGCAGATTGACTACTTTTGGGTCGATTTTGGGGACTCTTAGATTAAGTCCCAGATTTTATATTTTATCTAACTAAACAAAGCAAATACTTAATTTAGAGTGAAAATAACTATTTGTTGATGCTAATTACTTGCCAGCTAGCTGAAGGAGAGTTTTTAATTCGTATTAAATGATCATTATCCCAATAATAAATCCCAAATATTAAATCCATGGAAAATAATAAGATGATGTTGCTCGATCCTCATATCCACATGACTGCGAGAACTACAGACGACTATCAAGCAATGGCTAAAGCAGGAATTGTGGCGGTAATTGAACCTGCATTCTGGTTAGGGCAACCTCGCACTAGCGCTGATACCTATAAAGATTATCTCAGTTCTTTGGTCGGTTGGGAAAGATTTCGTGCCAGTCAGTTTGGCATTAAACATTATTGCACCATTGGTTTAAATTCCAAGGAAGCCAATAACGAAGCTGTTGCCGAGGCGGTAATGGAGATCTTGCCTTTATATGCTTGCAAAGAAGGAGTCGTGGCTATTGGGGAAATTGGTTATGACGATATGACCCCTGCTGAGGATAAGTACTTTCGTCTCCAATTAGAATTGGCAAAAGAATTAGACCTACCTGTGATGATTCATACTCCTCATCGGGATAAGAAATCAGGTACCTCC
>CALLPS010000183.1 GCA_938015355.1 uncultured Pleurocapsa sp. | reverse complement strand
GAGTTTGCCGACGGAGCAATTCCCCTTCTATCTGATGATGATATCCTAGACGATCTGCTCAACTTCTTTGGTGGATCTGGAAACGACAATATAGTTGGGAACATCCTGGATAATGTTTTGCGGGGAGAAGGGGGAAACGATAAGCCTACGGCATGGCTTCGCTACGCCTGTCGGGACGTGATGGCGATGATACCCTCAAAGGGAATGGTGGAAACGATCGCCTGTTTGGAGAGGATGACAACGATCTGCTTCAAGGGTTTATGGGCAGCGATATTTTAGAAGGAGGTGCGGGAAATGATCGCATGTATGGCAATGAGGGGAGCGATATTTTTCGCGGGGGGAGTGGAAACGATATTCTCTCTGGTGGCGCGGGATTTGGCAGAGATAAGCTCAAAGGACAAGATGGAAATGATTCAATTGCTGGAGGGGGTGGCAACGATCTGCTTCAGGGTGGCAAAAATGATGATTTGTTATTTGGTAATGGTAACAATGACATCCTGTTTGGTGACGACGGTAATGATCGCCTGGATGGAGGCTCTGGTAGGGACACGCTCTCTGGTGGCGCAGGTCAAGATGAGTTTGTCTTTGTTAGCTCAAGTCAGTCCCAGGATGAGATTACAGACTTTACAGTCAAGGATGATACTTTGTTGTTTAAAGCTAATAGGTTCGCGGGGATTTCTACTCTGGGTATGATTAACTCGGATATGTTAACTATCGGTTCGAGTGCCAAGGATAGTAGAGATCGCTTTATCTACAATCCTGCTACTGGCAATTTGTTCTATGATTCTGATGGTACAGGCAGTAGCCAGCAAACCAAGCTGGTTAATTTGGATAAGGGTTTAGCGTTGAGCAACAGTGATTTCGAGATGATCTAAACTGTTCCTACTAAAATGATCGAAACGCTGAAATAGTTGTGTATTGACAATCTTCATTAACTAAGTCTCCAGTTACTTTTGAGAATTGGTATGAGGAGATAAACTGGGATGACATCAGTTCAAAAAGCATAAATTCAGACTAGGGTAAAAAAAGCGATCGCCCGAAGTCAACAGCATTTATTAGCAATTCAACCATTGAAATCGGATTTTGCTAAATTTATCTATTTCTACTATTGCGTAATTATGTTCAAGTAAATACTTTGACAACTAATTGATAATATTTAAGAGATTAAAATAAATAATTATTTTCTGGATAAATTTTCATCAAATACAACTACACTAAATTATTTTCTATTCATTTATTACACAACATCGTTATAACTATTATTGGTAAAAATACTATCTATTAATAAATAATACTTACCAAGTTGAAATAATTATCATTTATCTATTTAAAACTTAGTTAAATCCAACTAGAGTCGTATAGTTTTTCTATTGCTATATTTGATTTAGGTCGATGATTTCAATTACTTTGTCGAGGGATTTAGATCACATACAATCTACTAATCATATTTACTTTTTCCAAACAACGGCTTTAGACAATACTTCATTTCTGTTATAGATAACGACTTACCTAAAATAAAAAAGTGATCAAAAAGTCTAATTATCGAACATTATTTAAGAGCTTAATATCGCTTCTAATTATCATGGGAGTAGTATTATCAACGCAAATAACTATGTCTAATCCCAAGCAATTTTGTATCGAACCAGGGGCAGATGCTACTAGAACATTTGGTCAAAATATAGCTATCAATGACAAATATTTAGTTATCAGTGACAGCCTGAGAAATAAAGTCATTGTCTATACTCCAGACAACTCTGGTGGATGGGAGAAAGCCAAAGAGATTTTACCCCCAGCCGATTTGGATTTAAGCCAGGAGATTGGTTCTGGTTCTGCATTTGGTTCTGGTTTGGAGCTAGATGGAGATGTACTAACAATCTCTGCTAGAACCGAAAATCCAGAGTGGCTGAAAAGAGACTTTTCTCAATCCCTAAGAGATGGAATCCCTAAACATCTTTACTGGAGATACCTGACCAACCTAGAGACAGATACGCCGTTGAAGCCGATTGATTTACTTTTAGAACCAGAACCAGAATCAGATCGGGTTCGCTTCAATCTGCTGCGTCAAGGAAAGATCGAACAATTTGTCTTACCTAATATGGGCGAAAAAGACTTTGGCGATAATGGACATGGTTTAGGCAGAAGGGTTGCTATAGATGGCAACTTACTCCTAGTCGGTTATGCATCAGAAGATCGTACAGGTGGGGCGTATCTATTTGACTTAACTCGACCTGAAGCCGAACCACATAAGTTGGCTGTAGAAGATACTGCGCTAGGAGATACGATCGCAGTTTCTCAACAGTTTGCTGTGGTTGGTTTCGATCCACATCCCTATAATTTTAGGGGCGGTTCTCAGGGAAGCTCGTACTCGTACAAGACCCTAATCCGAAATCTAACAAACGGTGCAGTCAGTATTGTTAACAGCTATGGAAAAGTATCTTTGAGTAGAAACATCTTAGCGGTGATGCATCCTTATCATTACGAAGCAGCAAAAGTATTTTTGGAGTTATATCGTCTAGATGAAAATGCTCAAGCTCATTTAATTAAAAAACAAACAGTTTATCGAGGCAAGGTACAAAATGGCTTTCTATTGACTCAAAAAGACATTAACTCGAAAAAAGTCTGTATCAAACCTTTGCCTTTAAGCTAACAATTTCTAATTCAACTAAAATTAAGGAGAAAAATCAAGATGCCTATTGTAGGAAATGGTGATGAACGCCGAATTGTTCACAGATTTGACATCGAAGAAAGTATTGAAAAAGAGCCACTGTCTTCTATCACGGCAATAGACACTACAATTCGGGACGGCAATAAGATTGTTAGCAGTTTTGGTACGGGGATAGTCATTAGTCCTAATTACGTACTTACTGCTGCTCATGTTCTCTATGATAAATTTCTTGTCGAGCCAAATTTCCAAGAGCAAATTAGAGTTTCCTCTAGTAACAATCAGAAAATTTTAAACCATCGAATAATTGGGGAGGACATTAGAGATCCAGGTAGCAATGCTGGCAAAGATACGGGTCTATTCCTTCCCTTTAGAAATCAATTTACTGCCGCACCTGCAAACACTCCTGAAGAAAACAAATTTGATATTGGTTTGATTAAACTCAATAATACTGATTTAATCTCGGAGGCTCCACCAGTTGGTTTAATTGCTTTTGTAGATCCTACAACTCTTGAAAAAACACCATTTTCAATTCAAACAGCAGGATATCCTGTAGATAATGTTGCTAAAACTTTTCCTACTGAAGCACCAAACAACAATGGTATACCTGATCGACAAGGTAATATAAGGACTCCATCAGAACTAGACAACATAAATAATGACTTCAAAGTAAGAGCCAGAGATTTAGTTCTGGCACCAGGCATCCTTGATGATGCAGGTAAGGAGAGAACAGGTAGCGTCATTAGAACAAATGACAGAAGAATACTGTATAGCGAAAATATTGATACTGTAGCGGGGCAAAGTGGAAGTCCTGTATGGAGTATCATCCCAGAAGCAGAAGGAGAGAATGAACCAGAACCCATACCTCGTGTTTTGGCAGTTCATAGCCGAGGCGGTAGTTCCCTAAACGCTGGCACGCTAATCGATAAAGAAGCTTACGATCTAATTATTGAAGAAATTCAGGGAGACGGGAATCCTAACTTACTGCCAGAGAACGCCATCATTGGTAGCGATCCAGAAAATTTTCTCGATCCTAATGATAGGAGTGGGGACGATCTAATTGATGGTACTTACCGTAAAGAGCTTATCCTGGGATTAGGAGGAAATGACACTATCTTTGGTGCTGGTGCAGATGATCGCCTTGAAGGTAATGAGGGTGATGACGATCTTGATGGGGGACCAGGGGACGACAGAATTACAGGTGGTCGTGACAACGATCTGATTGATGGTGGGACAAATTCCTTAGCAATCATTAATCCTTTCAATCGAGAAAATGATGTAGCGGTATACTCAGCTAACAGAAGTGAATATACTATTGAGACTGAAACTATAGGTGGCATAGGCATAATAGGTATTGGAGAAGAGACAGTTACAACTGTTACTCATTTAAAC
>CALLPS010000182.1 GCA_938015355.1 uncultured Pleurocapsa sp. | reverse complement strand
CGCAGTAGCAGGAGCATTCGCAGTAGCAGTAGCATTCGCAGTAGCAGGAGCAGTAGCAGGAGCATTCGCAGTAGCAGGAGCATTCGCAGTAGCAGGAGCATTCGCAGTAGCAGTAGCAGTAGCATTCGCAGTAGCAGGAGCAGTATCAATAGCAGGAGCATTCGCAGTAGCAGGAGCATTCGCAGGAGCAGTAGCAGTAGCAGGAGTGTACATTGGTTGGCGTGCTATGAAAGGAGATGCCAGGGATGTGTGGGTACGTTCTTTTGCCATTGCTTTTGCTGCTATTAAGGGAACGAGTTTCCGTGATGCTGATTTAACTAATGCTAATTTTTCTTCTGCTAGATTAAAAAGTACGGACATGAGAAATGCTACTTTAACTCGCGTGCGTTGGTATGGTGCTGAAATGCTAGATCGTGTCCGCCCTGGAGATACTTATCTAAACAAGATTCAATTACGACAATGGTTGATCGGCAAAGGAACTGACAAAGATTTTTACGGTCAAAAGTTACAGGGAGTAAACTTTCAGGGTGCAGATCTGACCGATGCTAGTTTCATTGATGCAAATCTAAGCGAAGCTAATTTACAGGATGCGGATTTATCCAGAGCCAAACTGGTACAGACACAGCTAGATTGGACAGACTTTACTGGAGCTACTCTAACAGGAGCATTTATCGAAGACTGGGGTATTACCTCCAATACCGTATTGAATGATGTTAAATGCCAATATGTCTATATGCGTTTACCCACAGAGAAAAATCCCGAACCCTGTCGTAAACCAGACAATCGCTTAGAAGTGTTTGAAGATGGTGACTTTGGCGATTTTATCAAGCCAATCCAAGATACCCTCGACCTCTATCATAACCAAGGAGTAGACCCCAGAGCGATCGCAATTTCTTGGAAAAAGCTTGTAGAAAATAATCCTGATGCCAATCTAAAATTTAGTTCCTTAGAGGTTAAAGGGGAAGGTAATCTACTGTTGAGATTTATTACTGCTATGGGGGCTGATCTATCTCAGCTAAATGCTGAATATTTCGATCTCTATAATCATCTAAAAGCTTTAACTGAGGCTGAAGTAAAAAAACAACTAGAAGAAGACGATCAAGTTCGCAATTTAGAAAATGTTGTTAAAACTGTCCTCCCTGATAATCCAATGAAAACCATTAAAATCTTTTTAGCTTCTTCCTCTGAATTAGAAAGCGATCGCAAAGAGTTTGAAATTTTTATTAATCGTAAAAACAAAGAATATATTAAAGAAAAAATCTTTTTAGAATTAGTATTATGGGAAGATTTTATTGATGCGATGTCTGCAACCCGTCTACAAGACGAATATAACAAAGCGGTTCAAGGCTGCGATATCTTTGTTAGTCTTTTCCATAGTAAGGTAGGAAAGTATACCGAAGAAGAATTTTTAAAAGCTTTAGAAACTTTTAAAGCTAATGGTAAACCACTAATTTATACTTATTTTAATCAAACAAAAGTTGAAATTACTCCTCAAATTATTAGTTTGCTTGACTTTCAGAAAAAGCTTAGTGATATGGAACATTTCTATACTAAGTATGACGATATTAACGATCTTAAATACAAATTTAGTGAACAGTTAACAAAAGTTCTGCCTGACTTAACGGATATTTCTCTAGTTTAGATACCTTATAAAAAAAGGCGTTGGTGAATCAAAGTATGATTTCATAATTTTGTTTTATTCAACTGAATTTAAAATGCTTAGAGCTTAAAGCTTGGAGCTTAAAGCTACGAAAAGAAACATTATATACGTCATACATAAAATCACCAACACCGATTGTTAATTTGGGTTTATACGCCACCCCAGGGCTGAGGAGAAGTGGGAAAAGGAAAACCCTTTCCCTGTTAGGGGACTGTTTGCGTGATAAATATCCTGTTTTTAACTAGCAACAAACTCGGATAACCTTTTAATTCCTTCCTTAATAGTATCCAGATCAGTAGCATAAGAAAAGCGGATACAGTCATTCATCCCAAAAGCTATACCAGGTATGGCAGCAACTTGCTTAGTTGCCAACAGTTCTTGGCAAAATTCTAGGGATTTCTGACCTGTTTGAGAAATATCCACAAACAGATAAAAGGCTCCATCGGGTTTGGGACAACTCAACTGGGGAATGGCATTAACTGCTTGATACATAAAGCTTCTACGTTGAGCAAAGGCGGTCAACATTTCTTGGACACATTCTTGAGAAGATTCCAAGGCGGCGATCGCACCATACTGAGCAAAAGTGCAAACATTAGAAGTACTATGACTTTGAATTTTGCCCATTGCTTGAATAATTTCTATCGGTGCTGCGGCATATCCGACACGCCACCCAGTCATGGAATGACTTTTGGCAAAACCACTACTAACAATAGTACGGGCAAATATCTCTGGGTTTATGGAACCAATACTGAGATGTTCCGCATCATCATATAGGATTTTTTCATAGATCTCATCCGAGACGACCAAGATATCCTGTTCCACAATCACTTTAGCCAATGCTCGCACTTCATCAGGGGTATAAACTATCCCTGTCGGGTTAGAAGGAGAATTAAAGATAAATAGCTTAGTTTGGGGTGTAATTGCTTGTTCTAATTGCTCTGGGGTGATTTTATAGTCATTCTCTGCGGTGGTATTGACAATGACCTCAGTTCCCCCTGCCAGCTTGACCATCTCTGGGTAGCTTAACCAATAGGGGGCGGGAATAATCACCTCGTCTCCTGGCTCAATTAAAGTTTGCATCAGGTTAAACAAAGAAAACTTACCGCCGTTGGTGACAATAATATTTTCCGCCTGATAGTTAAGATGATTATCTTTTTGCAGTTTTTTGGCGATCGCCTCTCTTAACTTTAATTCTCCTACCGCAGCACCATAGCGAGTTTTTCCTTGATCGAGGGCAGTTTTAGCAGCTTCACAGATATGTTTAGGAGTCGGAAAATCGGGTTCTCCTGCACTAAAGCTACAGACATCAATTCCTTCTGCTTTCATGGCTTTCGCTTTCGCGGAAATTGCCAAAGTGATAGAAGTTGATACTTGATTGACTCTTGCTGCTAATTTCATTTCATTCAAATCCCAGATATTTCGATTTCACACCCAAACGGCTAATATATAGTGTCCCAAAGACTAATTAGTTTACCTGATATCTCGGCACTTTTCTTTATATTTCCCCGACTCATTGTCAGCAAAAGACGATAATTTTCTCTTTGAACTCTATAATCAATAATCAAATTTTTTGTTAAATAAATGAGTACTCTTGACTTCCGCGCAGCGGTACTAGTCTCGGTTAGTTCACTGAATAAAGATCAAGTTTAACGGAAAATCGGTAAATTAATCATTGGCAAGATAACTAAACACACAGCAAAATGGCTATATCGATTGTTGAAAAAATACTGCGTTAACGATGAACAGTGAAGAACAGATTATTAATGCGATCGCTGATGCCTGTGAAGATGATCAGCTACGCTTTCAGATCATTATTCAAAATAATACGCTTCATGTATATATCAATCGATCAGCTAAGGCAGATCTTGATTACCAACAACTTAAACACCAAATTTATGGGGTAATCAGCAATTTACCCTCAGCAAAATTTAGCAAAATTTGGCTTTATTGCCGTATTTTGGGGGAAGTTGAACCAGACTGGCAATCTGTTTTGGAAGTTGAAGCGAGTAATTGGGCTGCGGATGAAATGGTATCCATGGTTCAAGTAATCACCTCTGCTGTAGACGCAACCAACTCAATTGTTGACAGAATTGAACAAGAATTAGAGATCCCAGAATCTTTTATTGCTGATGCTCAAATTGATTTTGAAGATTTGCCCAGCACAGGGAGCAATGCAGAGGAATTATGGGGCTTAAGTGAATCGGAGTTATCAGAATTATTAGAGGATTCAGTACAAGAATTAAATCAACAATCAGAGACTAGCCCTGATTTAAACAAATATTGTTTCATTCGTAATCGACGGTTACTTTATGCCGTACTAGATCCACCTTGGATTAAAGTTGCCCGTTTGCTAGACACATTTGATCAATTTAAACCATCAATCAAGCGATCGCAATTACCAATTCTAGAAGCTTATTTTGAGGAGTCAATTAATCCAGACTTGCAGGATTTTACCTCAGCAATACAGTCATGGTGGTCAGAGATCCAGGGTTTAGACTCAGATAATAGACATAAATTAGCTATCTGGTTAAGCCGCTACTGTCTTGATGAGGAGCAAACGAGATCTACTATACAAGCCGTTTTAACTGCTCAAGCTAATCCAGATCAGAACAAGACAGCACTTGCACCAGAAGCAAGCACAAATTTTGCATCACAACCTACTTCTAATCTTCAGATATCTTCTTCTATCTCTCCCAAATTATCTAATCAGGTTAAAGATGGCAAAAACAGCAACCCCGAGGTTAAATCAGGCTTGTTCTCTGGCGTAACAACTTTTGTTAGTAAATTATGGAAAAATTTAACTATCAATCAAACAAAATAGATTCCAGCAAAATCTTGTCTAACTTTCACTTAATAATGGCTTAAGACCTCAAGTAGTTCTTTTTCTTTCCCCTAATTTTTCCATAATGGTGGCAACAACTAAACCAATAATTGTTAGGGGAATAATCACAAAGAGCATTATATTGACGTATAGAGGTAAAATTTGGTGGTCGATCGCATCCAAAATTAAATAGCCGTTATATGCCAAATAATAAAACAAAAATAATAAGCCTTCCCAGCGATCGATTTGTTTTCCTGAATAGAAAATAGGAAGACAGGCAAAGGCAACGGCGATCGCCACTGGGGCGCTAAAATTAATTACAGCAGGGCTAACATTGATGCCATTGGGGGCGATTGTTCCAGCAATACCCAAAACAGCCAAAATATTAAAAATATTGCTCCCAAGAACATTTCCCACCGCAATATCTCGTTCTCCACGCAAACTAGCGACGACAGAAGTAGCTAACTCTGGTAGCGATGTACCCAAAGCAATAATCGTTAGACCAATTAAAAGCTTACTCACCTGAAAATACTCGGCAATAGTCACCGCCGAATTTACTAGCCAGCGGGAACCCAAAACTAGCAAACTCGAACCACCAATTATAAATGCAATATTTTTCAACCATAAAGTAGGGGTGATTTCCCCAGAGAAACCATATTCCTCGGAAAACTCGTCTTGCTCTATACCTTGTTTACTACTTTGGTAAATTAAAGATAGGGTATACAGCACTCCCCCAATAAATAAAATTACACTGTCTACCTTACTTAGTTGTCCATCTAGAGCAAAGACAAACAACAGCAAAGAAACCCCAATCATGATTGGTACATCAGAACGAATTATTTGCTTAGTAACTACTAATGGGGCGACTACAGAAGATAAGCCCAATACTAGTAAAATATTGCAAATATTACTACCTACGACATTGCCCATAGCAATATCAGCACCCTGTTCCGAAAAACTTGACATGATGCTGACAGACATTTCTGGTGCGCTGGTGCCATAAGCCACGATAGTTAATCCAATAATTAAAGGCGGAATCTGTAAAATTGCTGCAACTCTAGACGCGCCCTTAACCAGAAACTCGGCCCCGATTACTAGCAATACTAATCCTGCTATCAGGGATAAAAACGTTATCGGACTCATGAAAATTATAAATAAAGAGTTTATTCAATTATTGATAAGATTAATTTAATTCTCAGCCATTGATCACAATTAGCTCACAACTTTTAACGATTTAAGGTGAGTATTAAATACTAGTGACTAGATCTGAGAAATTAATTAATAAAATACTTTGATTGCTATTTAAATTACTATAGTAAACCCAAAATACAAAATAGTAAGTAGAGATTGCAGAGATTGCCTCCGAGAAAAAGTTAAGAAATATGATCACTAATCATACTTAACCCTGGAGAATAAAAAAAAATTAACATGAGCTTAAAAATCGGTGAGTTTGTTGCAAAACTTTAACTTTGCCTGGGTGGAGATGATTTCTGCTGAGGGCAAAGGATTCGAGATAATTTGAGTCGAATAAATAATTATAAAAAGCTAAAATACTTTTATCTGAAGTTCTAACGTAGTAAGCTTATTAGGCTATTCTCAGTCTGAGTAGTAGCAAAAATTTCATAGTAACTTTTATCAACTTTATCAACAGAAATTGCGTATGTGCTGTACTAGAATCGCACTTCATCCAACGTAATTAAGGATCAAGACATTGAACACGATTAACCGACTGTCCGACAACAGATGCGGACAAGTCCTTTATAGTTGTCTTGTCTTGCGTCTTTGTGGTACGGCGGAAAGCTTGACCTCATTCGGTTTGGAACTTATATCCTTATTTGAACCTGCTTGTCTCATAATTTGACTGCTTGAATGAAAACACTCATGAATAATTGTCGATTCTCCTTATTGCTTGAACCAACTAGATTAATTTATATTGCAATTGTGGTGTTGGTGATAGTGGGGAAACGCCCTGCTCAAGCAAACTCCCAGCCCGCTTTATCCATAGCTCAAACTCCCGTATTACCCCCTGGAACAAATCTTGATAATTTGCCTCCGACTCCCTTGCCTGATCGCCAACAAAAGCCGAATATTAGACCGTTACCACCAGTTGAAGATTTTTTAGATTCCCTCCCAAATCAGTTGCCAGAGGGAGGTATTCCTGAGTCTCAGGTAGAGTTTACAGTTAAAGAGTTTAAGCTTGAAAATAATACAGTCTTAGAAGAGACGGAGGTAGAAGCAGTCTTTAAAGAATATCGCGATCGCCCCTTAACTTTTGCTGATTTATTAGAGTTAGAGACGAAATTAACTCAACTATATACTAACAATGGTTATATTAATTCTGGAGTCGTTATACCCTCCCAAGATATTAATCAAGGGAAAATAACCTTACAAGCAATTGAAGGCTCAATTGAAACCATTAACGTCAATGTTGATGGGCGTTTAAAAGAAGGTTATGTTCGTTCTCGTCTAGCCAGGGGGGCAAAATCACCCTTGAATATTGAAGAGTTACAAGAAGCATTGCAGTTATTACAACTCAATCCTTTGGTCGAAAGCCTCAATGCAGAACTGTCTGTGGGGGGGAGTCGCGATCGCTGGATGTTGGATGTCGATGTGAATCAGGGAGATGCCTTTGACCCCGTATTATTTGTGAATAATAGTCGTACCCCCAGTGTGGGAAGCTTGCAACGAGGTATTGAGCTAAACCATAATAATGTTTTGGGCTATGCAGATCGCTTTAGCTTTGTGTTTCGAGATACCGATGGTAGTGACGACTTTGATACGAGCTACAGTATTCCTGTCAATTCTTTAGATGGCACAGTAGGCTTGCGTTACCGTTTTGTAAATAGCGATATTATTGAGGGGGATTTTGATGATTTGGATATTGAGTCCGAAACCGATGAAATTGAGCTTACTCTGCGGCAGCCAATTCTACTCCGCGCTAACGCCGAATCCACTGAAGAATTAGCCCTAGGGTTTGAATTTTCCCGTCAAACCAATGAGATTACGGTAGGGGATGTCCCTTTCCCTGACCTTTCCCCTGGTGCAGAGGAAGAAGGAGAAACCAAAATTTCTGCCCTGCGCTTTTTCCAAGACTGGACGAAAAGAACTCGTAAAAGTGTCTTCGCGGCGCGATCGCAATTTAGCGTTGGGGTTGATCTGTTTGATGCCACGATCAATCAAGGTGCCCCTGATAGTTCGTTTGTTTCTTGGCGGGGACAGGCACAGTGGTTACGTCAGTTGAAATCTAGTTCCAATATCAATCTCCTACTCCGTTCTGACATTCAGCTTTCTAATGATGATCTAGTTCCCCTGGAAACCTTTAGTCTGGGAGGGGTACAAAGTGTTCGGGGTTATCGTCAAGATGTTCTACTAGGAGATAGCGGGATCTTTGCTTCAGCGGAGGTGAGGATTCCCTTTTATCGTTGGAATGAGAATCAAAACAATCTTGCTGTTATTCCCTTTTTCGATTTTGGAACTTCCTGGAGTAATTCAGATGAGAAAGATCAAGAAGAAGATACTTTGGCATCATTAGGAGTAGGACTGAAATTAGACTTAATCGATACTTTGAGTGCCAGGGTTGATTATGGTATTCCCTTGATCGATGTCCCTGAAACTGGCGATAGTCTGCAAGAGGATGGATTCTACTTCTCCTTGGAGTATTTTCCTTTTTAAATCTCGTTTAAATTTCGTTTAAATCTCGATGAGTGTTTACACCATAACTACCATTACTAAATAACCATGAGCAACATCATCTCTAAGTTGTTAGGCAAGAGAAATCAGATCATGACTCTGTTTAGAGGTCGTCAGACTGCTATGAGTTTCATGCTTCTGGTCACTATTGGCATCTGTATCACAGTATCTCTTCCCGTTCACTCTCTGGACGACCCAGAAGCAGCAATTCAGCCTGTCAATTTAGCACAACAGGGTAAAGCATACTATGAAGCTGGAAAACTCAACCAGGCAATTGAAACCTGGCAAAAGACGACGGTAGCTTACCGAGAGAAGGGAAACAAAGCTGGCATGAGAGAAAGCTATCTGAATATGGCAACGGCTCAACAGGCATTAGGACTATATGAACAATCCTGCGGCAGCTTATTAGAAGCATTTGAATTAAATGCCAAAACTAATTGTAGCCAGATTATTGAGGAAGCCCAGGCTGTTGAACCCCAATTAGAAGGTATTGTCCCCCTCTCTAAAGAGGCAGAGGCAAAACTGTTACCTGCGGTGGCTGCGATTAACCAACAACCAAATGAGGAAGACAAAGTTCAAGGATTACTCCGTTTTGGTGATTATCTCCGTGCCAGTGGCTATCCCAGAGTAGCAAAGAAAGCTCTAGAAATGAGTTTGGCAAGTACTGAGAAAATGGACAATCCTCATCAAAAAACCGCCACTCTCCTCAGTTTAGGTAATGCCCAAAGAGCGATCGCCATTGAGCAGCAAAATCGCTTTTCACCTCAAACAACTATGCTTAATACCATTGCCAACTATGGGGGGACAGCCGAATCTGCCCTGGCTTCCTATCAACCAGCATTGGAGTATTACAATCAGGCAGGAGAAAATGCTCCAGATCAGCTAGATGCTCTAAAAGCTCGACTTAATAGTCTCAGTCTGTTGCTTGATGTCCAAGAATTTTGGCAAGAAGCGATCTCTGACCTCAATCGAAACTTTGATTTACTAGAAATTAGCGATCCAGAATTTTTACAAAATATTAAGACAGGTTCAGTTCGTTTAGAACAAGAATTAGCCCAACAACTTCAGCCCCAGATCCAAGATGCGATCGCTACTATTGAACCCGAAGTGATCCAACTTCCCCCAACTCGGGCGGGTATTTATGGCAGAATTAACTTTGCCAAGAGTCTCATTCGTCAAGGTAGAAATGACCAAAATACAGCTCAACTCCTAGCGACAGCAATTAAACAGTCTCACAAGATTGAAAACCTGACTGCTGAAGCAGAAGCAATGGGGTATATGGGTTTACTCTATGAGAAACAAGGACAGTATGGCGATGCTCGTCGCTTAACAGAAGGTTCATTACAGTTGGCACCAACGGCAGAATACCCCGAAATTGCCTATCGCTGGAATGCACAGTTAGGTAGGATACTAGCGGTACAAGGGAAACGCAACAATGCCCTAAATGCTTACGAAACCTCTTTTAACACGATTAAAGCCCTACGAAGTGATTTGGCTACTACCCCGGTAGAACCCATTTTTCGAGAATACATCAGTCTTCTTCTTAAGGAAGAACCATCAACTCCTCAGCTAGTTCAAGCTCGGGACGTATTAGAATCTCTACAGGTAGCAACCTTAGACAATTTCTTCCGCGATCCTTGTTCCCAAGTATCGGAAGAACCGGTGGCGATTGACGATGTGGATCTTAAGGCTGCGGTAATTTATCCAATTCTGCTCCAAGATCGCTTAGAGGTTATTCTCACTCTCCCTGGACAACCGCTACGTCGCTATACAACCCCCAATCTTACCCAGGAGAAAGTAAACAGTACAATCAAACAACTCCGCCGACGCTCTCTAACAAATCCTGGTTTTGCTGAAGCTATTCGCGGGGTGCGCGGGAATCCTGCAACCGAAACCAAACTGGCACAACTCAAAGTATCTCAAGAGGAATCTTTGCAGCAGGATATCTTACCCTTAGCCTCAGAAATATATAGTTGGCTGATTGAACCAGCCGAAGCTGAATTAAAGGCTAGTGGTGTAAAAACCTTGGTATTTGTCTTAGATGGAGCGTTACGTAATATTCCGATGTCGTTGCTCTATGACCAAAAGGAACAAAAATATCTCATCGAAAAAGATTACAATATTGCCCTGAGTTCTGGGTTACAGTTAACTGCGCCCAAACCCTTACAAAGACAGCCAATTAAAGTTTTAGCGGCAGGGGTTACTAGTGATTTTCCTGACTATCGTTTTCCTGCAATTCCCAAGGTAGAAGACGAGCTCAATACAATTAAACGGATTTTTGGCAAATCAGAAATTCTGCTCAATCAAGAATTTACCGAAGCTACTCTGGGGCAGAAATTGCAAGAATCAGATTTTCCTGTAGTTCACCTGGCCACCCATGGTCAATTTGGCTCAACTGCCGATCAAACCTTTATTCTTAGTGGTGCCACCAAAGGTAATCCTTTGATTAATGTCAATCAATTTGATAATTTACTGAGAGCGGGAAATTTAAAACGTTCTCAACCAATTGAATTACTTGTGCTAAGTGCTTGCAATACTGCTCAGGGGGATAACCAAGCGATTCTTGGTTTGGCTGGAGTAGCCGTCAGAGCGGGAGCCCGCAGCACTATTGCTACCTTATGGGGTGCCAATGATGAAGCTACTGCTAATTTGATGGGTAAGTTTTACAATAATTTAGCTACTGATACACAAATCAGTAAAGCTAAAGCACTGCGTAATGCCCAGTTAGAACTACTCGCTGAATCCGATTCCCAATATCGCCATCCTTACTATTGGGCTCCTTTTGTGTTAATTGGCAATTGGTTATAAACCTTCTCGGTATAAGTTATACATGATATTTTTCAGAGGGCGATCCGTAGCCTACGGATCGCCCTCTGTGATTTAGTTTATACATTAGAGAAACAAGCAATACGATATCGTTTATTTTTGGTTTCCGTCTTGACAATGCAAGGTGATTTTAGTTATATTTTGCCTATCTACTAATAGGTAAATAAAAATCAAAACTATGAAAGTATACGAAACTACTGGCTTTCCCCATCCTGCTCGTGTTCGCATTGCCTTAGCTGAGAAAAATGCTCTAGATAAAGTTGAATTTGTGGAAGTAGATGTAATGAATGGGGAACATCGTCAGCCAGAGTTTAGAGCAAAAAACCCCAATGCCTCTGTGCCAGTATTAGAACTGGATTGTGGCACAAATATTTCAGAATGTACGGCGATCACTGAATATATAGACCATGCTTTTCCTGGTATTTCTTTGACTGGTAAAACTGCTAAAACCAGAGCCATAATCCAGATGATGCAGCGTCGTGGGGAACAAAATTTGCTGGATGCAGTAGGCACTTACTTTCACCATGCAACTCCAGGGTTAGGCGAGGCATTAGAAACCGATCAAAATAAAGAATGGGGAGAAAAACAGAAAGAAAAAGCGATCGCAGGGATGTATTACTTCGATCAAGTTTTGGGGGAACAGGAATTTGTGGCGGGTAAAGATTTTACCATGGCTGATATTACCGTATTTGCGGGACTTTCCTTTGCTGATTTTGCCAAAATCGACATTCCTGCTGAGTGTAAAAATCTAATAGCTTGGCGCGAGAAAATTGCCCAACGCCCTAGTGTTCAGAGTTAATTAACGGATAAAAAAATTATGGAACTAAATAGCGATTTTACGAAGATTGAAGAATCAATCTAATATTTAGAGTAATATTACTCATTACTCATTACTCATTACTCATTACTCATTACTCATTACTCATTACTTACGAGCAGTTAACTAATCTTGCCCTAACCAATCAACATACTGCGGCAATTTTGACATCTGCTGTTGGGACAAAATCTTAAAACAGATCGAGATTACTGCTATGAAGCCCAATTTAGTGCGATAAAGTCATAGTAGTAAAGATCCTGATTAGCAAAGATTCATGCCCTCCGACAAGCACAGCAAAACAGAGAGAAATATCATTACTGATTGTCGCAACATAGACAAATCGCAGCTTTCACCGATGTATCAACATTATGTGGAAGTAAAAGAACAATATCCCAATGCACTGCTGCTATATCGAGTAGGTGATTTTTTTGAATGTTTTTTTCAAGATGCGGTCACAATTGCCAGAGAATTAGAGCTAGTGCAAACTAGTAAGGAAGGAGGCAAAGAACTCGGAAGAGTGGCGATGACGGGGGTTCCCCACCATGCTGTAGAACGCTACAGTACCATGTTGGTGGAAAAGGGCTATGCGGTGGCAATTTGCGATCAGGTAGAAGATGCGGCGACGGCGGCTGCGGAAAAACGGAATTTAGTCAAAAGAGAAATTCAGAAATTACTGACTCCTGGAACATTAACCGACGACGGCATGTTACAATCCCGCCAGAATAATTTTCTCGCGGCGATTGTGGTTGCAGGGGAACATTGGGGATTAGCCTATGCTGATATATCTACAGGAGAGTTTTTTACCAGCCAGTCACAAGAATTAAGTGCTTTAACTTTAGAATTGCTCCGTCTACAACCGTCAGAAGTCTTAATCCCTGCTAATGCTCCTGATGTCACAGGTTTGCTCCGTCCAGGGGAGAAATCAGAATACTTAGCTGATTATCTGCCTGATAGCTTTTGCTATTCATTGCGATCGCAACAGCCCTTTACTTTAGTAGAAGCTAGTCAAAGACTTAAAGATACGTTTCAGGTAACTTCCCTCGAAGGAATGGGTTGTGCGGACATACCTCTAGGGGTCAGGGCTGCGGGGGGTTTGTTGGAATACGTAGAAGATACCCAGAAAGCTTATAAAGTGCCGTTGCAACCATTACGCACCTACAGCTTGGCAGATTATTTAATTCTTGATCATCAAACTCGTCGTAACCTAGAAATCACTCAAACCATTAGAGATGGGACATTTCATGGTTCTTTGCTGTGGGCTTTAGATCGTTCTAGTACTGCCATGGGGGGTAGGGCATTACGACGTTGGATTTTGCAACCATTAATTGATATTAAGGGTATTGCTGCCAGACAGGAGACGATTATAGAACTGGTAGAGAATACCTCTATGCGCCAGGATTTGCGCTCGATGCTGCGTAAAATATATGATATTGAAAGATTGTCAGGGAGGGTTGCTTCAGGAACGGCTAATGCACGAGATTTGCTGGCTTTATCGGAGTCTTTAATTAAATTAAGCGATTTATCGGCGATCGCATCTTTTGGCTCGGCACCCTATCTTAAGGCTTTACACAAAGTTCCCCCAGAATTAGAAGAGTTAGGAGTATATGTGGTCGAAAGATTGGTAGATTCTCCTCCGCAACATTTAAAGGAAGGGGGAATTATTAAAGATGGTGTGGACTCTCGACTCGATGAAATTCGCCAAAGACTAGAAGATGATAAGCAATGGCTAACGAACCTGGAAGTGACGGAAAGAGAAAGAATTGGGGTGGCAAATATTAAGGTTGGTTATAACAAAACCTTTGGCTATTACATTAGTATGCCCCGTTCCAAAGCCAGTCAAGCTCCTGAGAACTATAAGCGCAAACAAACTTTAACCAACGAAGAAAGGTACATTACTTCGGAGTTAAAAGAGCGAGAAACGAGAATTTTGACGGCAAAAGACGACCTTAGTAGCCTAGAATACGATATATTTACGGAATTAAGAGCTAAGGTAGCCGAGAAAGCTCAGGAAATTCGCAGCATCTCCAAAGCAGTGGCAGCGATCGACGTTTTAGCAGGATTAG
Organism: uncultured Pleurocapsa sp.; assembly: GCA_938015355.1. Taxonomy (GTDB): domain Bacteria; phylum Cyanobacteriota; class Cyanobacteriia; order Cyanobacteriales; family Xenococcaceae; genus Waterburya. Next base: position 916 of record CALLPS010000182.1, on the reverse strand, counting down.
CAGAAGTAGCTGTCTATCAAAACTATTGTTGTCCTGAAATGGTCAAAGGGCGAGAAATAGATATTGTTGATGGTAGACATCCCGTTGTCGAACAATCTTTGGGAGAAGGCTTCTTTGTACCTAATTCTGCCCATATGGGGAGTCAAAATCCTAGTCAAGATACCTTGGAGGTAGATCCCCCCCAGCCCCCCTTAGAAAAGGGGGGAGAAGATAATCCTGATTTAATCATTTTAACGGGTCCCAATGCTAGTGGAAAAAGCTGTTATTTACGTCAGATCGGGTTAATTCAACTAATTGCTCAGATTGGTAGTTTTGTTCCCGCTACAGAGGCTAAATTAGCAATATGCGATCGCATTTTTACTCGTGTTGGTGCAGTGGATGATCTGGCAACAGGACAATCTACTTTTATGGTAGAAATGAATGAAACGGCTAATATTCTTAATCATGCTACCCCCAAGTCCTTAATTCTGCTCGATGAGATTGGGCGGGGGACAGCAACTTTTGACGGGCTTTCCATCGCCTGGGCAGTAGCGGAATACTTAGCTACAGATATTCAGGGCAGAACAATCTTTGCAACTCACTATCACGAATTAAACGAACTTGCTTCGATCCTAACTAACGTGGCAAACTATCAAGTTACGGTTAAAGAAATGGCGGATCAGATTATCTTCCTCCATCAAGTCACTGCTGGTGGTGCAAGTAAGTCTTATGGGATTGAGGCGGGAAGGCTGGCGGGATTGCCAACTTCAGTAATTGGTAGAGCCAGACAAGTAATGGGGCAAATTGAAAAGCATAGTAAAATTGCTTTGGGTTTACGGGAAGGAATTAAGCAAATACAACCTAAAAAAGATGCTGAAGGTAAAGCGATCGAACAGTTAGATATTTTTGAAGATTAAAATTTTATTTCTGTTTCAAC
>CALLPS010000181.1 GCA_938015355.1 uncultured Pleurocapsa sp. | reverse complement strand
TCCGCAATTATTCCAGCTAAAAAAGTAGCAATAAATTTAATCGGGTTTGTTTCAACAATAAAAACTACTGGTTTTTGAGTTTTATTAACTGCAATAGCAGATATTTGCGCTAATTTATCTTGAGTTAGCTGATAAAGCTTTGGGTTCGCATAATTTTCCTTCTTTATTAGTTGATTACTTTCAAAATCAAAATAATAGAAATGCAACCAGTCCTGATCAATAGATGATTTTAAATACTTTAATAGCGCATATTTCATTGTTCAATGGTCTTAAATTAATTGAAAATACTATATATATTAGCTCTAAGTAATTTAGCGTTAATTAGCTCAAAATAAGCGTCATAACCTTGAATTTAATTACGAATAAATAACTATTAATCCATACAAATACTGACAATATATAAATTTCAAATCAAGAAACTTCTGTAAAAAAACTAATGGCAAATAGTTAAATCAAGCCGACAATTAAGTTAGTTAATATTCTTAGTTATCAACTAGATTTTAAGATTATGTTTGAACGTGCTACCATTTTTTCTGCCCTGTTTATTTTGATTGTTTTTGGTATTTTAGGAACAAAATATATTGACTATATGACAGCCAGATCCCAAGGCAATGGAAGCGCAGTAACTAGTAGCCAGTGATTCCCCCAGCTCAATTATGTAAATTACCTAACTGATGTTTTCGGGTTTAACTAAAAAGTTACTACACTACGAATCGATTCTCCTTTGTGCATCAGATCAAAGGCTTCATTAATACGATCAATAGGCATAGTGTGAGTTACTAAATCATCAATGTTGATTTTTCCTTCCATATACCAATCAACAATTTTTGGTACATCAGTACGTCCTCTTGCCCCACCAAAAGCACTTCCTTGCCACACCCTACCTGTAACTAACTGAAATGGGCGAGTGCTAATCTCCTCTCCTGCCCCAGCAACCCCAATGACAGTAGAAATTCCCCAGCCTTTATGACAGCATTCTAAAGCTTGTCGCATTACCTCAACATTGCCAATACATTCAAAACTATAATCAGCACCACCACCTGTTAATTCCACTAAATACTCAACAATATCTCCCTCAATTTCTTTAGGGTTAACAAAATCAGTCATGCCATAATTCTCAGCCATCTGCCGTTTATCGGGGTTAATATCCACACCGATAATTTGGCTTGCCCCCACCATTTTTGCCCCTTGAATCACATTTAAGCCAATTCCCCCTAAACCAAATACCACCACATTTGAACCTGGCTCCACTTTAGCTGTATTAATCACTGCACCTAAACCAGTAGTGACACCACAACCGATCAGACATACTTTATCGAGGGGAGCATCATCACGTATTTTCGCCACGGCAATTTCTGGCAATACCGTATAGTTAGCGAAAGTAGATGTCCCCATGTAATGATATAACTTATTGCCATTGAGGGAAAATCGGCTAGTCCCATTGGGCATTACTCCCTTGCCTTGGGTAGCTCGAATTGCCTGACAAAGATTAGTTTTCTGGCTCAAACAATAGGCACATTGGCGACATTCAGGAGTATATAGAGGAATTACTTTGTCTCCAGGTTTCACACTAGTAACCCCTGCGCCAACTTCCGCGACAATTCCTGCCCCTTCGTGCCCGAGAATAGTGGGAAATAAGCCTTCAGGATCTGCACCAGAAAGAGTATAAGCATCAGTATGACATACCCCTGTTGCTTTAATTTCGATCAGGACTTCTCCCTGTTGTGGTGCTTCTAACTGCACAGTTTCAATACTCAAAGGTTTTCCTGATCCAAAAGCCACAGCAGCTTTAACATCCATGCTTATTCTTCCTCAATTATGATTATTTATCACCAGAAAAATTTTAGCTTAATTCAAGATCAAGAGAGAAACCCCAAGCTGTCCATTTAAATTATTAGCTTAATTATTAGCTTATTTTCACTTTCTGTATCAAGGCGATCGCTCTGAAAAAAGATTTAAAGATATACTTATATACTTAATGATAATCTTTTTATAAAGCTTACAATTCCAGCAATAAAAATATTACCAAGAATGTCAGGCAATAAAAAACTTTTCAACCATAAAAAAAACCAAGTAAAAAATAAACTAATAAAAATTATTCATTCTCAAAATTCAACTAAAAACTTATCTACAACAGATAAAAAAAATGAAAGTGCAAAATTACTAGATCGAGAGTTTTTAGTCGCCTTGCTATTTCTTCTCGGGTCAATTTTATTCCTATGTGATGGATTAGTTGAGCTTGCTGAAGGGATTTCAATTCACGCATTCTTACACCTTCCTGCTAGTTTAATGTTTGTGATTGGCTCGTTTTTATTTATGCCAACAGATAACAACAATTAAATATCAGGGATTAATTAAAGAGATGATCATATCTAAATAATATGGGAGTCTTGGTTGCTTTAACTTTATCTAAAATGCGATCGCCAGACAAAAAGCAAACTACTCAAAAAATACCAGAATTGAGGTTACTTAGGCAATTGTTACCACCCAATCTAAAAACAGAAAATTAATCGGTTCAAGGTCGGCTAAAACTAGGGAAGATGCTATTGGCAAACATGCTACAGAAAATCTTACACAAGGTATTACTAAGATCTGAAGTTAAGAGTTTTCGTCGTAAAAGACAAGGATTCTGGTTATTAGTTATTAGTAGCGGGTTTAATACTAAAAACTAAATACTACGAGCAAGTACCCAGTCACGGGGTAGGCTTTACATTGTGCCCTTGTGGTAAACCCAAATCGACGGTAATACTAATAATTTCAGATTATCTGGTTAATCAAAAGTCGTCTATGCTACAGATTTTGCTACTAATCTTAATCTAATATCAATCCTGATAGCGTAAGCGTTGCATAAATGCGATTCAACTTATCGCTACTTGATAAGATATTTATATCTATTATATTTAACAATTGCATCCTACCTAGGAATATTGAATGAATATATCCCGATTTATTATCGTATTGACGATATTTTTATCAATTATTCTATACCCTTATCAGTCTCATGCGCTGCCATTAAATACTAGCCTTTCCTCCAGTGAAATATTATTGGCAGCGAGCAACCCGAACTTTGTCCAAAATGGACAATGGAGTCCAATTTTAACTATCCGAGATAACACTAATACATTTCTTGGAAATGAAAAAGTTTCTAAACCTAAAAAAGGTTGGTGGGTTACTCCAATTCATGCTAACCTGCTCCCCAATGGGAAAGTGATTTTGACAGGCTGGAGTCGGCCAAAGCAGCGGTCATGTGAGGACTTTGAGGGACGAATTTTTGGAACCTCTTTTTTATTAGATCCTGCTCAGTTGGATACAACAACTGATAAAATTTTAAACATAACTCCAATTGACGAAGCTCCTCAACTAGAGGGAGATGTACTGTATTGTTCTGGTCACGCTCCGTTGCCAGATGGGAATATTTTGTTTATGGGTGGTGCAAAATATATCAATCTTGGGGATGTCGAGTATCCTCCACCATTTCTTCAAGATGAGTTTGGATTAAATTACGCACGAGTTTTCGATGGTAAGAAATTTTCCAAGGTCGCCTATACAAATCCAGGAGGGCCAAATCCGCCAGGTGATGGTTCATGGGATGATTGGTACGAAAAAGGAATGATGTGGTATCCCACCATTACTAAAATACCAGGCGGAAAAAGCCTTATTAATGGCGGCATGGCTAAATGGATTAGTGTTTTAGATCCTGAAAAACGAAATTATCAGAATAGAAGTGTAACTATTTTTGATTTCAGCAAATTCGAAAAAGGACAAAATCCTTGGACTATCTGGGTAAATCACGACAATTCTCCAATGCAAGTTGGCATAGATGTATTTGACTATCCACATTCTATGCTACTACCTAAACCAGTTAAGATTGATGGCTATGATCGTCATGTTGCGATCTACGGTGGGATCTCTCCTGAACCTGAAGATTCTTCCTTCGAACCTGGCTTAGCATTTCTGAGTTTGGACGAAAGTGTCCCAGAAGAGAAAAGATTTGCTACACCTATTGAAGGACGAAGACCTGAAGGAGGTTCTTTGAATGACACCTCCTCATTTATTACAGATGAGGGTCACATTGTTATTGTTGGCGGCGGGAATGGAGGACTCCAAGAAGGTCGACGTATAGATAAGTTTGACCCTTACCAAATGAAATGGACTTCTCTAGACACAGGTACTACTCGGCAAAGATCTGCGTCAACAATTCTTCCAGATGGGACGGTTCTAATTATAAATGGAGAAGAATTCTACAAACCAGAGGAAAACATAGGTGATTTGACAAAACCAACTATTTATTACCCGAAACAAAACAAGCTTTTCCATCTCAGTCCATGGACTGATGATAATGAGATGCGTGGATACCATAACATTTCTTTATTGTTGAAAGATGGTCGAGTTTTAATTGGTGGTGGGAGGATTTACAAAGATGCAGATCAGGGAGAGTACAGAATTGGATGTGAGAGACCAGAACTGAGAATTTTCAGCCCTCCCTATTTATTTCAGGGTTCTAGACCAGAAATTATCAACTTATCAGATGAGAAGTTAGTGATTGGGAAGTCTACGATTGTTGTTGATTTTGCGTCTGCACCTATTCCGGAGTTTGAGGGAGTTGTCCTTATGGCCCTGGGTTCTGAGACGCATAGCTTTGATCAGAATCAGCGCCGAGTCATAACTCAGTACCGAAAACTGGCTCCAGGCAAACTAGAGATTATTGCACCAGAAAGTTCGTTCATCGCTCCAGAAGGTATTTACAATCTCTTCTTGATTTCAAAACAAGGTGTTCCTTCAGTGGCTCATACCATTGAGATTATTAGCGAATAGGCAAAAATATAGAGTTCGTATTAGTCGCGGAGATAATCGATCAAGATTCACTGGGTAATCTTAAACGATTTGTTGATGCGGGGTTCTTTCAGAATTTCAGTGGATAATTAAAGAGAGAACCCTAACTTTATTCTCTAAAATTCAGTCAGGGTAATTGATGCTACAAATCCAAAACAACTTTATTTGTTTTCGGTTTAGAAATACAGATCAGCACTGTACCTTGATCAGGTTCACTGGCAGGAGATTCTAGATATTCAACTTCCCCCTCTTTAATATCACAGGTACAGGTTTGGCAAACCCCCTGACGACAGCTATAGTCTGGGTTGATACCATTTGCTTCTGCAAATTCCAACAAAGTTCCATCTTGGGGTGTCCAAGTTACAGTTTTGTTAGAGTCAGCAAAC
>CALLPS010000180.1 GCA_938015355.1 uncultured Pleurocapsa sp. | reverse complement strand
GCATCATATAAAGCCCATGGTCGAGGCCCAACTAGACTCATTTCTCCCCGTAAAACGTTGAATAACTGAGGTAATTCGTCAAGACTGTATTTTCGCAACCAATTGCCAAGAGAGGTTATGCGTGGATCATTTTCCAGCTTGTGTAAGCCATTTTGATTACCCATCAGCTGATGATGTTTTGATTCCGCATCCACGACCATAGTGCGGAATTTATACATTTTGAATAGTTTTCCTCTGGTTCCCACTCGCCACTGGCTAAAAAATATGGGACCAGGAGTCGAAACTTTAACCAGAAAAGTCAATATAATCATTAGCGGACTCACTAAAGTTAAAATAATTGCCGCAACTACCCAGTCCAAAACCCTCTTAAATCGCCAGTAGTTAGTTTTACAGCAACCAGGTAAATTGCTATTAGAGGGGATACGCACAAATATCGGCTTATTCGCTTTTTGGCAAGTGTCTGCCCATAGTTTAATTCCTTGTTCCCCTAATGCTCGATCAACACAGACTCGCTTAATCCAAGAATTACTGAGACAACTTTCAATCCATTGCTTCCTGGTCAGAGCTAGAAAATCATATTCAGCATCACTCGATAAGCTTTTTACCAATAGGTTTTTGCGTCGCCATTTTAAATCACAGACAGGTAGATAGCTCTGGGGCTTTGCTGAATCTATATCTAGAGTCAACATCCTGGAAGTTTGAAGTAAGATATTGTCAATCATTATTAAAATAAGATTTAAACTTGCTGAGGTAATAGATTCTGAGTTGCGATTTCATATTCCTTGGAATCGTTAGCTACGACACCCAAAATATTTAGCTTGCTCAGTAAAGCTTCTGTCTCTAGTAGTTCTGAGGATTTAATCTTGTCTAAACGCATCATTAATAGAGCACTATCACAAATAGAAGCAATCTTAACTGCATCTACTCGACCAATTGCGGGAGGAGTATCAACCAAAATTAGGTCATAATATGCTGCATATTGCTCAATCAGTTTTGACAATTGAGAAGAACTAAGCAGCTTGACGGGATCTTGGTGTCGAGAACCAGAAGGAATTAGCTCAATATTTTCTCCTAAGAGAGAAACCTGTTGAATATGAGGCACATCAGTTTCTCCTAGTAAAAAATCAGCTAGTCCTGAGTGACTCGGTAGATCAAAAGTTCTATGAAGACTAGGATTTCGCAGGTCAGCATCAATTATTAATACTTTTTGCTGATGGCGTGCTGCGCTCAAGGCTAGACCAAGAGTAAATGTAGATTTGCCTTCCCCACTAATAGAGCTAGTAATAGCTAAAGAATTAAACGTAGAGGTTAAACCTGACAATCGCAGATTCTCATAAATTACATCCAAAGCTTCTCTGAAAGGCTGCCATTGAACTACGTCTATAACGTTATAGTCCACTTGGTGACTAGATAAAAATGGAATCTTGGTCACAAAACGGTTAGAAGCAGGTAAAGTCAGTGCAGGAGTGCTACCAAGAATAGGCAATGCAGTCTTGCTCCCAACCTCTTTCAGTTGAGAAATTCGCTCGTCCATTGCCTCCCTGATAAATGCTGTACTAACGCCCAAAAAAGATGCCACCACCAAGCTGAGGAGTAAATCTTTAGCCAGACTACCCCCCACATCAACTCCCAATTGAGGAGGCTCGATAACTTGCCAGTTAAAACCACCACGGCTCAATTCTATTTCCAGCTCTTGCTTTGCTTCGAGTAACTTTTGCAAGGCTGTTCTTTTTATCTCCTGTTCTTGAGAAAGGTTATTGTATTGGGCAATTACCTCAGGAAATTCCGTCAGTCTTTGTTTAAGTTTGCTTTCGGTCTCTGCCAAGCTAGCATCTCGCTTCTTCAGACCATTTAAACCTGCTTGGGCTTCGGCAATATTGTTAACAAATTGATTATCACTATCGACAAATCCTCCCTGTTCCCGGAAAGTCCATAGTTCATTGATAAAATCAGGAGGAATTTCACCTAAAATTATTTTCGCTTCCTCCATCAGTAATGCTTTCTGGCTATTCCTTTGACTGCTGAGGTTTTGAATAATAGGACTGTCATCAGCATGCATAGTGCGCTTATCTGCCAGGTCAATTTCGATTTCCTGTAATCTATTGAGAAGATTTTGATAGCGAGCAGATTGACTTAGGCGAGATAAAGCCATGGAATTTTCTGAAGAAAAGCCGAGCTGTTTCTCTAAAGATCTCGAATTTGCTTGGGCTTGATTTCTTTCTGCTTTAATCGCCTCTCTTTCCTGAGCAATATTTCTAATATTTTCTTTAATGGCGATCGCTTCTTCTTCGGGAGAGACCACATTATACTCTCGGGTTAGCTTGGTTAAACCGATTTCCGCTCTTCTCAGTTCCTGACGTGCTTGAGGGATTTGAGCATCAATAAAGCTTAATCCATCTTTAAGCCGTTTTTCTTGCTGCTCTAGGTTATATTCCAGGTAGACATCGCGAATTGCTTCTAAAACTCTTTTGGTTTCCTCAGGGGTACTACCAACATAAGCCGCTTGAATAATCTTTGTTTCTCCCCCATTCTTGGACTTGCTACTAACTACTTCATCAGTTAATTGGGACACTAATAGAGATTGTCTTAGTGCCTCAACAATTTCTGCTTCAGATAATTCAGAACTATCTAGATTAAGTTTATCAATTACTCTTTTTAATATGGTTGAACTTTTCAGTACCTTTAATTGAGTTGCATAGTCAATTTCAACCGAAGCATCAGTAAATCGCTGATCTAAGAATTCGTTATTGCCTCGACCAGTATATTCTTTTGACTGATAATTAGATTCTGGCAAAACCTGCATATAGCTTTGATAAACAGGCTTTTTTGTGAGAGCGAGAGGAATAGCGATCGCCATAACTCCACCCACAACACCTGCAACGCAGTAGCGTCGATGCCAAATGGTGTCAAAAAGTTGCCGATAACCTAAATCATTTTGAGTTTCTAGTTCCCAGTTACCTTGATTCATTTTCCTACTCCTAACGCAACATTACTTTCCAAGCATTGAGAATCAATATCTAATTGCTCCAAAATTGATTGACCACAGAACTCTTGGATAACTTTAACTACTTGCTGAAAAAATACCGCCTCAGAAAAATTATCAACTGCATGAGCTCTAATTGCTTCATAGTCCCAGGTGCGATTTTCCACTTCCTTAATTGCTGTTTGTAAGGCATCAGGAGATTGGGGCGAGAACAGCATCCCTGTCTTGCCAAGAATTTGAGTATCTAAAACTCCCCCAGCGCCATAGGCTATGACAGGAGTTCCACTAGCATTAGCTTCAATTGGTACTAAACCGTAATCCTCAAGGGCAGTAACCACAACCGCTTTTGCCTTTGCCATCAAGTGAGTTCGCCACTCGTCACTGACATAGCCTAAAAATTTGATGTTACTTAGGGACATTGCTTCTAGTCGTTTTCTCTCTGGTCCGTCTCCCGTAATAACTAGGGGCAAACCTAACCAATTAAATGCTTCCACAGCAATGTCTAGTCTCTTATAACTGATCATCCGCGAAGAAATTAAATAGAAATCTTCCTTTTGAGTGGAAAAAATAAATTTGTTGGTATCAATCGGATAGTTAATTACTAATGATTTTCTCTGGTAAGTCCGCTGGATTCTTTTGGCAACGGTTGAGGAATTGGCAATGTAGAGATCTGGTTCCTTAGCATACTTCAAATCTTCTTGCCGCATAGACTTAAGTATCGGCTTAATTAAAGGAGTCAACTGGCGAAAGGCACTATATTCTTCCAGATAAGTCCTTGTATCCCATAAAAATCGGGTTACATTGTGACAAAAACAAATGTGCATTGCCCCCGGTCTTTTCTTTACTCCTTTGGCAAAGCTTGATGTACTACTGATGATTAAATCGTATTCTTCAAGATTAAGTCTGCGAAATGCAGAATAATACAGAGGCGCGAACAAACGGAAATTCTTCCTTGCTCCAGGAATTTTCTGGAGGAAAGTTGTCTTAACTGGATGCCCTTGAACATCAATTGTAGTACTTTCGTTGTATACGGAAGAGTAAACATCAGCCTGTTTAAAGAATCGACACAACAGTTCGAATACTCTCTCTGCACCACCGTTTTGCGTTAGATAATCGTGTACCAAGGCTACTTTCATTCATTTATGCTCTCTAAATCTACTAGACTCCTTGCTCAAACCTAGCTACCCAAAATTGATCACCAACACAACCAAGCAAGGGGAATGATATTAAATATTTCGTTAATTATTTAATATTCAATTCAATTATTTAATGTTATTTTTTTATAAGTGCGATAAGTGCGACTCTAGACTTGATCGCTCTAAATGGGGAATACTAGCCCTTACTAGCCCTATTACATGTACATAAGCATAAGTGTTTTTACCCACAAACTGAATATAAATCGAATACTGAACAAATAAAATATCTTTTTGGTAAGTAAAAGGTAATTTAAAAGTAAGATTGTTAAATAACCAGGATAAATGGTGAAATCAAAGACATTTTGAAACTGTAAAGTATTATGGAATACAAAAAAAAGAGCGTAAAAATGATTCTATTTAGTTAGCCATTAAGTATAATCAACTAGATAGCAATGTCTAAAACTTAATATATTCCTAAGTATGATTTCTGAAAAGAATGTAATTCAAAATGAATTTTTATGTATACTTTTGTGTTCCCAGTACTGTATTTTCTTTAGAGCCGATGAATAATTTTATTAACCCGCGAATCTATATTTCTAATCAATTTGAGCTTTCAATTACTCAATTTCGTCCTGCTATTAAGTAATTTTTCAGAATTTTATCTGATGTAGCAAAGTTCAAATAATAGTAAAAGATGAAACAAAAAATTGATTTTGAATCAGTTCTGTTATTAGTAGACAGAGCTATTAGTCCTACTTACCTAAACCCCACTCAGGAAATAGTCCTTCGAGAAGTCTGGAACGGTAAAACATACACCAGAATGGCCTACGATTATAACTATGATCCTGAATATATCAAGACGGTAGGTTGCAATCTTTGGCAAACTCTTTCTCGGGCTTTTGATGAACAAATAAACAAAAGTAATTTTGTTCCTTTTATGAGACAGAGGCTTAGTAGTCGAGGGAGCGAAGAGAAGAAATTAATTTCTCAAGATGATTCCGCTCCTCTTTCTGCATCTATTAAATCCCGAAAACAACAGTTTTGTAATTGGACAACGGCACCTAGTATTAAACATTTTTTGGGCAGAGAACAAGAGCTAGCAACATTAGGCTCCTGGAGTCAAGACCCTGGTTGTCGTTTGATAGTAGTTTCTGGCATGACTGGAGCAGGAAAAACGACTCTGGTAAAAGAATTCGCCAATTCGATTAAAGAAGAGTTTGATTATGTAATTTGGTTTTCTTTGTCGCAGTTGCCATCTCTGACTAAGTTGCTGAACAAATATTTAAAGATCATTAGTCAGGACTTAGATGATGGAAGAGAGCCCAAACCTCAAGAACTAAGCTTTTTACTTTCAGAATTTATTGACTGTTTAAGGAGACAAAAAATATTATTAGTTTTAGATGGTTTGCAGCATATTTTGGAGGTCAATCAATCTAGTATCTCTTATAAAGAATACTTTGAGGGTTATGGTCAGTTTCTCCGCTCCATTATATCCACGGATCATCAAAGTCTGTTGGTCACCACTAGCAGGATCAAACCTAAACTGTTGGAATATTACGCGAGTAATCAAGTAAAATTCCTCGATCTGCTGGGCTTTAGCGAAGAGACTACCCTGAGATTTTTCAATGCCAACACTGATAGCTACTGGAAAAAAAAGGAACTATTACATTTGTCAGAAACCGTACAAAATAATCCTCAGCTGTTGAAAATTGCCCACAATCATCTCGATGTATTTGCAGTAGGAGATGCAGACCAGATCATTGAAGATTTAAGCCTTCTCGAAGCAATTAGCGATCTTCTGGAACAGGAATTATCCTATTTGTCTGATTTAGACAAAGAAATTATCTACTGGCTAGCTATTTCTGATAAACCTTTGTCGTTGGATGAATTGAGTCGGTATGTCAAATACTCCCTCTCAAAGCTCAAATTTTCACAGAGTATCCAATCTTTAGTTGAGCGATCGCTAATGAGCAAAAAAATGGATCGGCAAGAATATGTCTACTCCCTGATGTCAATCATGAAAATTCATCTACGGCGCAAATTAGTTAGGGCAGCTCTTTAGAAGTATATTCACGCTTAAAGATTACAATTTAGATTTGTCTGATTTATCTAGATGAAACAACGTAAAATTCTCTTTGTTGACCATACTGCGGTTATGGGCGGTGCGGAACTAAGTCTGCTGGATTTAGCAACCGCTTATGCCAACACTAGTAAAGTACTGCTATTTGAAGATGGCATATTAAGACAACGACTGGAACAGGCTGGGGTAAAAGTTAGCATTATTCCAGCATCGGATACCATGCTAAAACTAAGGACTTCGGGGGGCTTAAGCTCCTTGGCAACTATCCCTGAACTATGGCGGATGGCTGCTCGAATTACGAAAGAAGCGACTGGTTATGAACTGATTGTCGCTAATTCTCAAAAAGCCTTTATTACATCAGCTTTGGCAACCTTGCAAGGTAGTCCGCCAGTTTTGTGGCACTTGAGGGATATTCTCACTGCCAAACACTTTAGTCCGATCAATCGTTTAGTAGCGGTGTTTCTGGCGAACCGATTTGCTACTCAAGTTTTAGTTAATTCTCAAGCCACTGGTCAAGCCTTTGTGGTGGCAGGAGGAAAAGAAAAACTATATCGAGTAATCTACAATGGTTTTGATTCTCAGCGGTTTGATACTGTTAACCGTCAGGACATAATGCAATTTCGTGCCCAACTAGGTATTGATGATGACGTACCTGTAGTGGGTTTGTTTAGCCGTCTTTCTTACTGGAAAGGACAGCATATTCTATTAGAAGCTGTCAAAGAATTACCGCAAGTTCAAGTGATTTTGGTGGGAGAGGCTTTATTCGGAGAACAAGACTACGTATCGGAATTAAAACTCTTAGCTGCTATCCCAGAATTAGCGGGGCGAGTTCATTGGTTAGGATTTCGTGATGACATTCCTACTTTAATGAAATCATGTGACATTGTCGTGCATACTTCCACTGAACCAGAACCCTTTGGTCGGGTAATCGTCGAAGGGCAATTAGCCCAGAAACCCGTGATTGCTTCGGCTGCGGGGGGAGCATTAGAATTAATTATAGATGGTAAGACGGGATTATTATTTCCACCCCAGGATATTCTGGCTTTGCGCCAACTAATTAAGAGACTAATTGACGATCGTACTTTAGCACAATCCATTGCTCAACAGGGTTATGACAGTGCCAAAAATAATTTTGCCTTAGAAACTATTTTAAAAGACTTTGCAGAAGCGATCGCTTTTTAACAGATTTTAGATAACTTTTGAGTTACTTCTTGCTCACTTCTATTGAATCATTATTGATGATATCGTTTGTTTCAAGACGTAACGTAAGACAATTAGACTGTTGAGGTAATATTTTATACATAGCATACCTTGATATATTTGCAAGCCAATTTGGATGTAATAAAAAATTCTTCTCTCGCTTGCGGTGGAGAAATTGCTCTAAACTATTGCTCAGATATTGCTCAGAATAAAATTCATTCATTTAAATAGATATCATAAATATCATAAAAAAACCCATGAACGTGTATCAAGCTTCACCGAACCACCTTTACTCAGAGATCGATTCCGAAGCAGTTATCTTGGATATTAATTCTGGTACCTATTTTGGCTTAAATGAGGTTTCTAATCAGATTTGGCAATGGTTGCAAACTCCTACTGCTGAGGAGAGATTAGTAAAGCTATTGTTAGCAGAGTACGAGGTCAGCGAATCCCAAGCTAATGCTGATCTTCAAAGTTTTCTTCAGGAAATGTTGAATAATGGTCTAATTGAGGTTGTAAATGAAGAAGCTGTACAGATTTCTTAAATTGCCTCGGAGTGATCAAAAACTTTTCCTGCAAGCATATATATTGATGATGCTGGTACGTCTAGGATTATTATTATTACCATTTCAAAAACTTCAGGATTTAATCTTAAAAACTAATGAACTAAGGTTTTTAGGGGAAGGTAACCACAATGTCAGAGCAAAAGATATTGCCTTAAGTGTAATCCGTAGTGCCAAATTAAGCCCAGGGGAAGTCAAATGTTTAGCGAAAGCGTTAACTGCTTCTATGTTAATGAAAACCTACGGTTTGCCCTATCAGACTAAAATTGGAGTTGCTAAGGGGGAAAAGAACAACTTGGAAGCTCATGCATGGGTGGAGTCAGAAGGAAAAATAGTGGTGGGCTACTTACCAGATTTATCACGGTATGTTGCGATGTCTTCCGCAGGAAAAGGTTTAATCCTATGAGCGGTATTGTCGGCATTTATTATCCCCATGGTCAACCAGTAGCTCTAGAAAATTTGGCAGCTATGGTTGATAGCTTGGCTCATCGAGGCAGAGATGGAGCTGATGTTTGGCATCAAGATCAGGTTGGTTTGGGTCACAGAATGTTGTGGACTACTCCTGAGTCATTATTAGAGAAGTTACCCTGGTGCGATCGCCAGACAAATTCTGTAATCACTGCTGATGCCCGCATCGACAATCGGTCAGAATTGATATCTCTGCTAGGTTTAAAAGACCAGGCTCCAGATAAAATTACTGACAGTGAGCTTATATTAGCAGCTTATCATAAATGGGGAGTTGATTGCCCCCAAAAGTTGATTGGTGATTTTGCTTTTGCTATCTGGGATGGGCGAGAGGAGAGATTTTTCTGCGCGAGAGATCCCATGGGTATTAAGCCTTTCTATTACTATTATGCATCAGGTATTTTTGCTTTTGCCTCGGAAATTAAAGCTTTATTTAAGGTTCCAGAAACGAGGAAAGAGCTAAACGAACTTAGAATTGCTTATCAGTTAGCTGGGTTTTGTGAAGACCAAGAAATTACTTTTTATCAAGATGTCTATCGGCTCAAAGCAGCTCATAGCATGATTGTTAATCAGAAAGGGAGACAGCTAGAACGATATTGGGCTTTCGATCTGCACCATCGAGTAAAACTAGGTTCTAATCAAGAGTACACCGAGGCATTTAAAGAGATTTTTACCGAGTCGGTTAATTGTCGTCTGCGCAGTGCCTTTCCTGTTGGTTCAACTTTAAGTGGTGGGCTAGATTCTTCCTCCATAACCTGTACTGCCCGCAATTTGTTATCTGGTTCCAACCAGCAACTGCATACATTTTCCGCAATTTTCCCTAATTTACCTGACTCTGATCTTAAGCAGATTGATGAAAGATACTTTATGGATGCAGTCAAGGGAGAGGGGGGAATAATACCCCATGACATTAGGGCAGATTTACTTAATCCTCTTTTAGATTGGCTTTGGCAGGGAGAAGAGCCAATTCTCGCCCCAAACATATACATCCATGAGGGTATGTATGATTGCGCCCAAGAAAACGGCGTGAGAGTCTTCTTAGATGGTTTTGATGGAGATACGACTATTTCCCATGGCTGGCGATATTTAACCCACCTTACCTATACGGGTAACTGGTATCGCCTATATCAGGAAATTACTAAAGCAGCGAAGAACATGAGAATATCTCGCAAATTAATCGCTCAAGAGTATTGTGTAAAACCCTTATTTCAGGAGCCTTATCAAGAGCTTAAAAATAGGTTGTTTCCTCGGCAGGATGGCGGCAGTTTAATTAATCCAACTTTTGCCAAGAGAATGAACTTGTCCCAACGGATGCGTACTCTAGCACCGCAACCTTTGATTAATACTGCCAGAAAATATCATCTTGGGGGATTCAACACGGGATTATATCCCTACGCTACGGAAATTACCGACAAAGCAACTGCCCCCAAATCAATCGAGGCTCGTTATCCCTTCTTTGATCGTCGTCTGATGGAGTTTTGTCTAGCAATTCCTTTAGAGCAAAAATTTCGTCAAGGATATCCACGGGCAATTTTACGCCATGGGATGACTGGTATTCTGCCAACGGAAGTCCAGTGGCGTGTTAGTAAAGCACGGTTAAGTTCCAATTTTCAGCGTAACCTAGTTCAGTGTCAACCATCCCTAATTAAAGATGTTGCTAGTAAATACGACCAAATCAAATCATATATCGATATCTCAAACTTAAATTCTATCTATGAGCGTTATGTTGTTAATTCCAATCCCCAGGGTGCTGATGATATAAATATTTTGAACAGTACTGTATTATCGCTTTGGTTAGAGCGTTTTTAGTTGCTCAACATTGACAATATATCTTTGTCTTTGAACTATCTGTCTGATTATTTTTTGCTATTTGATTTATATATTAATTCCGTAATCCTTTTTCCCCTAAAATATCTGAAATCTTATTTAAGCACTTTATATCTCAATATATCAGTGCCTTCAACATAAGTTGAAGTGTGTCCAAACTTAATACATGGAATTAAACATGAAAAAATCATACATTACACCCAAATTGTCTGTACATGGCTCAGTTGAGAACTTAACTCAACAAACTAAAGTGTTTGGGAGCCAAGATGGAATTGTTGTAGCTATCCCTGGTACTGATGGTGTTCCCGTCGGATCTGTATAACCGTTAGCTAGAACCATGGGCTTGATTTTGCTTTAGGCAATTAAGCTCGAGGAGATCTCTTCGAGACAAGATCTTTGAGAGGTCTCCCTGTGCCTATTTAGAAAAATATTTAATTACCCTAGTTTTTATATTTAAAAGTGTTTTCATATTTTGCTTACGGCTTAAACATCCTTTCAGAAATTGCTTTACCAGAATTCATCAGTGTCGATTCCCCTCCAGCAAACTTAGTAGATCTTAAGGTTACGATTGATCGCTCTCAAGCAATCAGTGATTTACTTCCCGCAGAAGCAGTCAAAGAAGGAGCTGTAATTCAGTTAAATTCGTTAAAAGCCTTAATTTATGTTAGAGGCACAGGTGTTTTTATTATTGAAAATGGCACACATGTAACGATTATTCCTGATACGACTAGTCAAGAATTATTAATTCGCTTCTATTTAGTCGGGACAATTATGGGGGTTGTCTTATATCAACGTAAGTTTCTCGTACTTCATGCCAGTGCCGTAAATATCAATGGTGGTGCCGTCGCTTTTCTGGGGGTATCGGGGGAAGGAAAATCTTCCACCGCGGCTACTTTTGTCACCCATGGCTACAATATCATCACCGATGATGTTGCACCTATAGACTTAAACAGTAATTCCTTAATCATGCATCCTGGCTTTCCTCAGGTCAAAATTGGGGAAAAAATCGCCCAAGCTTTAGGATATGATTACGAGACATTACCCGCTGTACATACCTTTAAAGAAAAACGTGCATTACTACCACGCCAAGGTTTTAGTATTGCTCCTATTCCCTTGAAACGCATCTATGTTTTAACCACAGATACCGATTTTGCGATCGCTCCAATTCGAGCTTCAGAAGCAGTTACAGAATTAGCAAGACATTCTCGCCCGACGACTCTCTATCATTCTGGAGGGGCGGCTCACTTTTTTCAATGCGCTAACTTGGTCAAGCAACAAACCATTTATCGTTTCAGCCGACCAAAAGATACTAATTTACTATCTGAATTGGTGAAACAGGTAGAACAAGATTTATCCCAGTTTCCAGAAGTTGCTCCCGTAATATAATTACCTTCACCTTACTTTTAGATCACTATCTCCTTAGTTGTCTTCGTAGTAATGTTTTGTTTATCGGGACTTTAAGGTGGTGTTTATTGAAGGAGTGTGAGGAATGAGTGGAATCATGGGTATCTATTACCCTGATCATAAGCCCGTAGAATCAAATTACCTCAGAGGGATGTTAGACATCCTCGAACATCGGGGTTCAGATCGAGCAGATATCTGGTGTCAAGATGCTGTTGGTTTAGGACATCGCATGTTATGGACAACACCAGAGTCTTTAACAGAAAAATTACCCTACTGCGATCATCTTCGAGGCTTAACCATTACCGCCGATGCCAGAATTGATAACCGTCAGGAATTAATCTCTTGGTTAGGATTGGGGGAACAAACTACACCAGAGATCACTGACAGTCAAATTATCTTAGAAGCATACCAAAAGTGGGGTCAAGACTGTCCTCAAAAATTATTGGGAGACTTTGCTTTTGCAATTTGGGATCAGAGACAACAGCAATTGTTCTGTGTGCGGGACTGTTTTGGCATTAAACCTTTCTATTACTATTATTCTGAGCAGGTTTTTACTTTCGCCTCAGAAATCAAGGCTCTATTTTGTCTCCCCGAAGTTCCTCGACAAATAAATGAGCTGAGGGTGGCACATCATCTAATCAGTAATTTAGATGATAAAAAAGGTACCTTTTATCAAGATATCTTTCGCTTGCCTCCTGCTCACAGTTTAACCGTCACGCCAGACAAGATAGCAATCGAGAAATACTGGAGCCTTAATCCTGAAACAGAGTTACTCTTAGGTTCTCAGCAAGAATATGCCGAAGCCTATCAGGAACTATTCAAGCAAGCAGTTGCTAGCCGTTTACGGAGTCATGCCCCTGTGGGTTCGATGCTCAGTGGCGGATTAGATTCATCTTCCATCTGTTGTACTGCTCGTGATTTACTGCAAAATACTAACCAAAAATTGCAGACATTTTCTGGCATCTTTCCTGGTTTACCTGAATCAGATCGCAAATATGCCGATGAACGGTTTTATATGGATAAAGTGCTGGATACTGGCGGGTTTGTTTCTCATCAAATACGAGGGGATACTCTAAGTCCCCTATACAAGCAAAAGGAGATTTTTGACCAGGTTGATGAGCCTTATATGGGACCTAACTACTACCTAAATTGGGCGATATATGAGGAGGCACAACGCCAAGGAGTTAGGGTGCTGCTCGATGGTATTGATGGGGATAGTACGGTTTCCCACGGCTTTGAACGCTTTGCTGAACTAGCTCGTCATGGTAAATGGCGCACTGTAGTCAGAGAAGCGAAGCAATATTCACAAAAAATGAAACAGCACAATGTTTCTCTTTCCCTAACCTCAATTATCTGGCAATTGGCAATTTCTCCGCTAATTCCTGATTCCTGGGGACATTTTTGGCAACAGCTAAAGGGTTCTAATCCTTGGTATGATGCGAGTCTGATTAATCCTGACTTTGCCCGCCGTCTCGACCTTAAACAGCAAATCTATCAGTTGTCTCAGAAAGATGTTCCCCTCAGTAATGCCAGGGAATACCATTGGCACGCGATGAATGAAGGCATTCATGCCTATGTTTTGGAACTTGCTGATAAAGGGAACAGTACTTTTGGGATTGAACCTCGCTATCCATTTTTTGACCGTCGTTTAGTAGAGTTTTGTTTATCAGTGCCAATAGAACACAAGTTTCGCCATGGTTGGACTAGATATCTAGCCAGGATCGGCATGAATGGTATTTTACCCCAGGCTATTCAAAGTCGAGTTTCCAAAGCGGATGTGGGGCGGAATTTTCGGCGGAAGCTGATTCATGAGGAACAGCCAACTCTAGATTTACTAGTGGCTGATACCCAGCAAATTGCGCCCTATGTTGACCTGGCTAAACTGAAAGCGAGTTATCAAAAATGTCAGTCGCACCAAGGTAGTGATGACGATATTTTTTGTATTTACACCACTCTCAATCTATCTTTGTGGTTAGGTCAATTTGCCTGAGGGGTAGCAACGGTTGTCACCTTTTATTGTTGATTATTTATTTTATTTTTTATAAGTATTTTTAGGCTTAACCTATCCCGATATATCTGAACTTTTACATAAGGTGTTATCACACCAAAAACTAATCACTAATTTACCCCGAAGGAGTAAAAATGAACAAAAAAACTTGGAATACACCTACCCTAACCGCTTACGGTTCAGTAGAACAACTTACAGAGCAAGTCACTGTCGGTAAAATACCTGGTAGTGGAGACACTATCACTATTACTGTTGTCGGTGTTGGTGAGGTTGCTACGGTCGTTGGTGCTGGTGACATTGACACCGTAACTGTTGGTAGTTTCTAAATTGCTGTAATAGGCAATATCAACTAGTTAATAGTTGGTTGGCAAGGACGGTCAACAGGTAGATCAAGGTTGATTTATTTAACGATAGCTCAAACACGATGATAACCAGATCGTCCTTGCCTCTTCGATCATACTCAATTAATCTCCAGACTCCAATCATATTTGCAATTATCAATATTTATCGTTTGGGCGATCGCAATTTAAGCTAATGCCTCAAAAATATTTACCGAAACCATCTAAAATATCTAAACTATCTAAATTACTTTTACTCTTCTGCTGTTGCTTAATGATGGGACTTCTGTGGGGTCAAAGAAGTATTAGAAGTAATGATCCTCAAACAGTGGTCAGACTAGGTAATCCAATGTTAACTGATGGTAAACAGGGAAGGGCACTTAATGTCTGGGATCTCCAGGTTTTTGACGGTAAGATTTATGTTGGTGGCGGTGATACTAGTACAAATAAGGGTCCAATGAATGTTTGGGCTTATAATCCTCCTAGTCAATCGTTTATTAAAGAAACCACTATTCCCGAAGAAGCGATCTTACGATTTAAATTAATTGATGATCAATTATATATTCCTGCTGCCGATCCGCGAGATGCTGATATTAGTAAATTTTATCGTAAAGAAATAGCTGGTGATTGGTTACCTTTTGGCGATCGCACAGTTAGGCTAGCTCATGTTCGTGACTTAATTAAAGTTGGACAAAGCTTACTTTTAGTCGGTAATAGTCGTCCCCCGACTCAGGGAAAAAAGGCAACTCCAGGGGCAGCAATTACTAATGGTCAAGGTGCTTCTTTTCAGCCAGTTATAGTTAATAATCTGCCAGATACGGGAGAGGTTATATTTATTGGTTTTGATTGGTTTTTTACAGTATTTAACTATCAAAATAAAATTTATGCAATTAATTCTTTACTGCGAGATACTGGTAACTATCCAGGAAGTATTGCAGTTTACGATACTCAGAATCAGGAATTTGCTCTTGATTTTAGTTTAAGTAATGAAGAATTTATTCCACAACAGAATCTTGATTTAAACCAGGGTAAACATGGAGTAGATACAATTTATCAAATTTGGCAACCAATAGAATATCAAGGTAATTTAATTTATGCTGCCAGATCTTTTTCTAACACAATTAGTCTCCAAGAAGCACGTAAATTATATTTTAATTCTCTTGGTCTGTATTTAAAATCAGATATGGGAAAATCTCCCCAAGAAATTATATTACCCCATCAAGCGATCGGGGAAGATTTAATATTAATTGAAGATGAATTATATGTCTTAGCTAATAAGAAAAATGCCCCAGAAAAGTTTACTATATATATATTTAAAACTAATCAACCCCAGGATCAGCAAGCTTGGCAAGAAATAATCAGTTTTGAGAGTACTAATAAAGCTCGTTCTTTCGAGTATTTAGACAATACTTTCTATTTCGGATTGGGACAAGATGTGGGAGAAGCGATCGCAAATTCGGGAGATATTCTTAGCTATACTCTTCCTTAGATTTGCGCCACAAATATTGCTCATAATTATCAGCTATCAAGTTATTTCATGGAGCATAAACCAGGTTTATGAAAGTCAGTCAAACTATTATAAATAAGCTTAAAGTGGCATTTCGCTTTCTACCTGCTCTACGTTTGGTTTGGCAAAGTAGTCCTGGCTGGACAATTGCTCGCATCGTGTTGGTTATCTTCCAGGGATTATTACCTCTGGCAATGATCTATTTAGCTAAGTTAATTATTGATACTGTCACTACTAATTTACAGAATACTAATCCTCAACAAGTTTTTGAGCAAGTAGTACCTCTGATTATAGTTGCGGGCTTGGCAACGATCCTCAATAGTCTCTGTCAATCTCTAACAGAATTAGTCAATACGGCTCATTCCCAACAGGTTACCGACTATATGCAGGGAATTATCCATGGCAAGTCGGTGGAGGCGGATCTAGAATACTATGAAAATGCGAAATATCATGATGCTCTTCAACGAGCACAACAGGAAGCACCCTATCGTCCTCCTCAAATTCTCAATCGTTTGGCTCAAGCGGGACAAAATACTATTTCTCTCGTGGCAATGGTGGGATTACTCATTTCCCTACACTGGGGAATTCTTGGCTTGCTGTTAGTAGCAACCATCCCTGCGGTATTAGTGAGAACTAAATATTCTCGCATTATGTACAGTTGGCAGCGCCGACGTACTCAGCTTGAGCGACAATCGATGTATTTAGGCTGGATGTTAACCAATCAACAGTTTGCCAAAGAGGTGCGGCTGTTTGATTTGGGCTATTGGTTTAGCCAGGAATATAAGCAAATTAGGCGTAAACTATATCGAGAAAAGTTGAGTTTATCCGCCAAGCGATCTCTGGCTTTTTTCTTAGCTCAAGCTTTTGCGGGAATGATTGTTTTTACAATTTTTGCCTATATTATTTATCAAACCATCCAGGGGGTTTTATTACTAGGGGATCTAGTTCTTTACTATCAAGCATTACAGCGAGGACAAAATAACCTAAAAGCTACTCTCAGCAGCTTTTCTGGACTTTACGAAGACAATCTGTTTCTGGCTAATCTTTACGAATTCCTCGATCTCAAACCGAGAGTAATGGAACCTGAAGATCCGAAAATCATGCCAGGGAAAATACACCAGGAAATTGTTTTTAATAACGTCAATTTCAGTTATGCTGATTCCGCCCGCCAAGCCTTAAAAAATATTAATTTAACCATCAAACCAGGGGAAACAATTGCCTTAGTCGGAGAAAATGGTTCGGGGAAGACTACCTTGATTAAGCTGCTGTGTCGTTTATATGATCCTACCAGTGGCAATATCACTATTGATGGGGTGGATATTCGGCTATTTCAAATCGCTGATCTACGTCGTCAAGTCAGTGTCATTTTTCAAGACTATGCCAAGTATCATTTCTCTGCTGAGGAAAATATTCGCCTTGGGAATATTGAAGTTGCAGCCAAAGATCCTAGTATTTTAGGAGCAGCAAAACATTCTGGGGCTCATGAAGTAATTACTAAGTTGCCTCAAGGTTATGACACGATGCTAGGCAAACTATTTGATACAGGAGAAGAATTAAGCATTGGTCAATGGCAAAAGATAGCATTAGCCAGGGCATTTCTGAGAGATTCACAAATCATTGTTTTAGATGAGCCGACTAGCGCCATGGACCCTAAAGCAGAATATGAAGTCTTTTGTAAATTCCGTGAATTAGTCAAAGATCAAGCGGCAATATTAATTACCCATCGTTTATCTACAGTCAAAATGGCAGATCGCATTTATGTAATGGATCAAGGTTCAATTGCTGAGAGTGGTTCCCATCAAGAATTAATGGAACAACGGGGAACTTATGCTCGTTTATTTAATATTCAAGCTGAAAATTATCGTTAATCAAATTTTTATTTTTAAAAAAAATTAACTAAATATAATGTCTTTAACTATTTTTAAATCTACGTCCAATGTAAAAATCAACTCTTCTCCCCCAGAAATTGAATTAATTTTACAGTGTGCTTCAAGTAGAGCTGCTCAAAATAATCAACATCAGATCAAGCTATGGTTAGAATCAGAAATTAACTGGTCATATTTACGGGAAATGTCTATTAGCCATAAAGTACTAGCTTTGATTCATTTTAATCTAGATAAGATTGCTCCCCAAACAATTCCAGAAGATATTCGAGCATCTTTTGTTCGTTTTTACCAGATTAATGTGCAAAAGAACCTATTACTGACTGCTGAATTACTAAAGATATTAGACCTATATCGCAAACATCAAATCCCAGCAATTCCTCTCAAAGGAGCTGTATTAGCAAGACAAGCATATAGCAATTTTGGCTTAAGAACCTTTAGTGACATTGATATTGTGGTTCCAGAAGCGAATTTTACCAAGGCTCAAGAACTATTAGTTCAGTTTGGCTATAAACCTCATCCCACAAATAATTCTCAACGAGTTAGGCAAGCCCAATACAATAAGCCAAACACCTTATTCTGTGTCGATTTACATTATGCATTTTCTCCACGTAATCACTTTGTTTCAGTAGATTCTGCACCCTTTTGGGATAACCTCACGACATTTTCTTTGGCTGGTCAGGAAATGTCTATTTTTACCCCTGAGTATATGGCAATTTATCTTTGCCTAGAAGGAGCAAAAGAACACTGGCGTACCCTTAATCGTATTTGTGATCTGTCTGAATTGATTTGCTCTCAAACTCTAGACTGGAAAAAGCTATTGTACATTGCTCAAGCAATTGATCGTCAATTAGTTCTTTATTTGGGACTTTATTTAGTTCATACTCTTTTCGGTATAGAGATTCCAGATTTTGTCTGGACAGAAATAGATAGCCATCTTAAAATTAAGCTATCTAAAAAGGAAATATCTAACTTTCTGTTTCGGAATAGGTTTGATGTTGCTCTAGCATTTCAATGGCATTTATTCAATTTACAAGGATTTAAATTCACTTCAAATAAAATAAAATACTTGATTCAAGTGATTAAAGTTAATTTCCAAACTAGGAAATTTAGGTTTCTTCAATAACCAATTCAATTTGAACGAAGCTCCTTCTATATATCATTTTGTTCTTTCTCCAACGTCCAAAGAATGGGACTATATAGCCTTACCCTCATTCTTGTTTTTTCTCTATTATTTTATTAGACTTTATCGACTACTAAAAGGATATTTATGCGAATGATCAGAAAGAACAAATATTGGCTATTCAGTTATAAATATGATAAGTTAAATCCACAGAATTTATGAATTGTTATCGCCCCATAGGACTTAATTTAAACTTTTAGTAGTTTGACTTTACTCTGAAGTATTTTATTTTCTTGCTGGAGCAATTTATTTTCGCACTGTAACGAATTAATTTTATTTTGGGCTTTCATAAAGATATTTTTGCAAGCCTGAAGACTTTTATTTTGGTTGTTTAGCTGCTGCTTTTCCATACTGCTCATAATAACCTGAGTAATTAACCCTTTATATTTAAGCTTCAATTCATACAAGCCTTTGCTTAATTCAGACTTAAGGGTATTAATTTCGCGATCGCAATCTTGTAGTTGTTGATTTAACCGAGCTATCTCTTGATTTTTCTGTTCAATTTCTGCTGATTTTTTCTTTAATAAAGCCTCTGCCTGAATTGCTGCTAGCTGACTACGACATTCACTTTTGACGGCAGCTATTTCTTGCTTTTGCTCCCCAACAATTTGCCTTAACTGTTCAATTTCTAGAGATTGCTGTTCAGCATTAAGTTCCTTTTGTTCAATAATTTTTTTATAGCTAGATTGAATCCATTCATGCTGTTTGCGGACAACTCGCCTAGTGGCTTCATATTTAATTGTATTAAGAATAGCCTCTTTCAAATAACCGTAAAATTGCTCTTTTATCTTATTAAGTAAAGAATTATAATTTGTTCCCAAATGACGTAATTCATCACAGTTGGCACGAATATAATTGACGAGACTACCATCCCTAGAATCAACAAAATGGGCATCATATCCATCTCCTTGAGGTGGAAAACAGATAATTTGATCTTTCCAGGTTTGAATAATTGCCTGTAGGCTGTTTTGTGGCTTAATGGGTTTCGTGACAGTCATAATAACTAGATAATTATCCTCCAACTGGTTTGATATCGTAACTTAGCTTATTCAATTGAGCCATATTTCAATAGTTGGCTTAAGTCATGTTGAGCTAAATATTGCTCCAACCAAGCTCGTTTCAATAAATCCAAAGTAGAGACTTTAGTGGCTAGAGTATATTCCCACTGTGCCCCTTTCCACCAGCTAATATAGTTAGCTAGATCATCATAGGCTTCTTCCACGGCTGTCTTTCCTTTAAGCTGGTGATACTGCTGCTGTTGGAGTGCAATGATAAAAGCTTCAATATCTTGCTTGAATTGAGCAAACTCTTGAGAATCCTTAGTCAAATTATCAATAGAATAGGCGCATTGTGACCAAGACTTTTTGGTACGGAAATCATATTGCCTTTGGTTGAAAATGGGAAAAGCCAATTTTAATTCTGTCAGACTATCAACCTGCCCTAAATCATAAGTTTTAGCCTTGATAATTCTTAGGGGAAAGCGATCGGGATGAGCCTGAATTTCTACGCAGGAAATAAGCTCTAAATATTCAAAGTTTTTAATCGCGGCTAATCTCTCTAAGTCACTTTGAGACAGTCCTAATTGCAAGCAGCGTTGATACTCAGCCTCTAAAACGGCTAGAGAAGAATTTAATTTAACTGTTACTAACCCTGCAACTTGATATTGCTGCACTCTTCTTTGCAGGTCTTTATATTTCATCTTCTAATAATAATTTAGGAGTTGGGAGATCAAGGATAAGGAAAGCCTAAATAGTGAATTGCCAATTTAATATCAGGTATAACTTCAAAACTGGTAGGTTAGCAACTAATTAGTCATCCTATTTATAGCGGGGAGTTTCAAACTGCCATAATTTAATAGTGCGATCACTACTGCTGCTAACTAACATTTGATTATTAGAGGCGATCTCCATAGAATTAATTTGATCGCAATGAGCTTGTATCGTCGCCACCTCCTTCCCCGTAGTTAATTCCCAAAGCTTAATTGTCTGATCCCAACTACTACTAATCAGGGTTTTGCCATCGTTGCTAAAGATAATTTTAGAGATGCGATCGCTATGTCCTATAAAAGTATGAATTTGTCTTCCTGTAGCTATCTCCCAGAGTTTAAGGTTGCGGTTAAACCCTCCTGTGGCGAGTAACTTGCCGTCAGGACTAAAAGCTAAGGACATTACGCCAGAATTATTGTTAATAGAGCGTATCACTTGTCCGTCTTTAATTTGCCTGATTCTAATTTGTGGCTCTAATCCACCACTGCAAAACAATTGACCATTGGGATTGATTGCCAGACAAGTTACATTAGCTGAAAAAGAAATATTTTTGATAACCCTGGCATGGTTGATATCCCAAATTTTGAGAGAATTATCTTGATCGCAACTAAGTAAAATCTGATTATCTGGACTAACTGCCAGGGTCGTAATCTCGCTGAGATGACCATCAAATTGACCATTAAGAGTCCTTCTAATCTTCTTTGTCCTCAAGTCCCAAAACTTGATCGTTAGATCTTTGCTACCACTAATTAAGGTCTGACCACTAGGACTTACAGCCAGACAACTAACTGTGTCAGTATGACCTTGTAAACTACCGAGGGGTTGTCCCGTATTGCCTTGCCATAGCTCAATGTCCTTACTACCATTGATGCCAGCAATAGATCCAGCTTGTCCAATGACTAAACTTTTGCAGGGTTGATTAGTAACACCAATAGTTTGCCAGTATTTGAGAGGTAGACTGGTTTGCATCTGAACCCCAGATTGCTCTGTAGATTGCTCTGTAGATTGCTCTGTAAATGCCTCAGAAGATTGCTGATTGCCAGAGGAAGCATATTGATGATGTCGATGATGCTGAGGTTGTTTTATCTTGCTTCTTAGCTTGATTTGGTGCGCTTTCTTAAACTCGGCATCTGCTCGAAGATTGAAACCCAGTTTAGAGAGAATAAAACCCCGATACTGATAAGCCTCCAAATAATTAGCATTAAGCTTAATCGCTTGAGCAAAACTGAAGAGTGCATTATCATAATTTTGCTCTTCAGCTAAGATGACTCCCTGCTGATAATAAAATTCAGGAGTCTGTTTAGTCTTATGTATTTTGGCGCGATGATGATCAGGCTGGAAAGTATCGCTGATCTTTTCTGCTAGATAAGTTTTAATTTCCGAGTAGGCTTGGTTAATTTCCTTGATTTCTATCTCAGCCCGCGCCTTGAGCTCAGGGTCATCAATATAACGATCTGGATGCCAAAGTTGAGCTAATTCACGATAGGCTGCTTTAATTATTTTAGGTGATGCAGTACGACTAACACCCAAAATCTCGTACCATTGAGAGATATCGTTCATATTCTAAAAAAAAATTGCTATCTAGCCTGAGGATAATCGGCATATCTCTTATTCGCTGCGATCTCAATCATCAAATGTGAACTACTGCGACGCTAAAGTTGTTTGCTTTCCTCACTTCGTTTACACGCTAGACGTAAAATCGTACGAAATATTTAAATTTGATAAAATAGTTAGGCACAACAAGTTAGGCACAACTTGATATGGCATATATCCGCACCAAAAAGGTGAAGGGTAAAGAATACCAATACTTAGTTGAAGGCTACCGAGACAAAGATGGCAAGGTAAAACAGCGAACCATCAAGTATTTGGGTGCAGTTAATAAGAGTAAAGCTAATAAGTCAATGGTTACTACTCCCACCAAAAAAATATCTTTTGAAGAATATTTAAGTTATGACGACGGCACGAATAAACGTTACGAATTGGTTGATGGAATTTTAATTGAGATGCCCCCAGCTAGCTTTTTACACTCAGATATTATTGATTTCATTGCCGATTGTTTTAAAGAGATCGCCCGTCAATACAAACTAGATATTAAGGTCAAGACTGGGGACGTAGGAGTCAGAACGGGGATGAATTCATCAAGGATTCCCGATATCTCAGTTATTGATGGTCAAGTCTGGAAAAGCTACCGTCGGCACAAAAGTGCCGTTATTGAAGATGGTTTGATGCTAGCTGTAGAAGTGCTTAGTCCTGGTGCAGAGCAGATATCTAGAGACTACACAGACAAAGCAATTGAGTATCAAAATACAGGCATTCCTGAATACTGGATTGTTGACCCCATTGAACAAAAGATAACAGTCCTGGTCTTAGATAAGGGGAGTTACATCAAAACTGTATTTACAAAAGATGAGGCGATCTGTTCTGCGACATTCTCAGAATTTAAAATTACCGCGTCTGAAATTTTATCCGCTTAAATTCATAAAGAGAAAAAATATTTAATCAAAAGGTTTGCCGATGGGAGGTTCAAAAAAAATTTTCCCTTGTTCAGAGTTTCTGGCAATCAGGTAATATAGCAATTAACAATAAAATTTTTAAAATACCAAAAGGAGAGCTTCTAATGGGTGGCGCGATCGCATTTTTATTAATCATCGGTTTGTATACAGGTCTTGCTTCAGGTTTGTTTCTTGGTCTACGTAAAGCAAATATTATTTAACTTTTAGCCAGCCTAATTAATTAATTAATTCATCACTATTTCCTCCACATCGTCAAATATGGCGATGTTTTTCTTTGGCAATTACTTAAATTTCTTGAAGAATATTTAAAATATTAAGAGCATCGGCGAGCAACAACTCAAATCTTAGAAGCAAAACTTTAGATGAAATTCTCTCGGATAAACGGCACAATAAAGACAAGGGACTCAATTTAATGGCAAATGTCGTGTTATTAATTGAGTTCAATTGAATCAGAGGTAAGTTAGATTGGACGAATCATATCAAGAATATATCAATCGAGTTGCGAGGTTAACCCTGCCGAGCGCTTGTGCCATGCAACTACAGAGCATTCAGCACTCGCCCAAATTTGTTGATGGCAAACCAGTCTCATTTCCTGGATACAGCATAATCACGCCCCTAGCAGGAGAAGATAGTGCCAACAAAGACTTTTATCAACAGGTGGAAACATTACAACAGCAATTATTTCAGCAGTTGGGGACAGAATTTTTTATTCCTTTACCCCCAGCAAGTTTCCATTTCACCTTAGCTGACTTAATTTGGGATGAAAGCTATCGTCAAGTAGTTGCCGCTAACCCTGATTTTGACCAAGAATTACAACGACAAACCGCCGCTAGTTTTCAAGATTATCAGTCGGATGCTATTAATGAGCCTCTTACTTGGCAATTATGGGGGGTAATCACTAGACCAAGAGCGATTATGGCTTGTTTAGTACCAAAAGATCAGGCTAGTTACCAGGCAGTAATAAAATTACGTCGCGCCCTTTATCAAAACTCAGGATTAATTGCTTTAGGTATTGAGCAGCAATATGACTTAACGGCTCATATCACTCTCGGATATTTTGATCAAATCCCTGAAGGTTTAAACCGCGATCGCCTTTGTATTACACTATCACAAATCAATGATCGCCTAGTAGAGAGTGAACTAACTAAATTTACAATTAAACAGGCGCAGTTGCGTAAATTTGAAGACATGGTTAAATATAATCGCGAAGCAGATTGGGCGATAGTCAACTTTGGCTAGTTATTATCATTAATTACGCCTTGTATGAATCAGCTTCGTTGAAAAGTTATGA
Source organism: uncultured Pleurocapsa sp. (assembly GCA_938015355.1). Lineage (GTDB taxonomy): Bacteria > Cyanobacteriota > Cyanobacteriia > Cyanobacteriales > Xenococcaceae > Waterburya. The sequence goes on along the minus strand of CALLPS010000180.1, from coordinate 26,697 downwards.
GTTCCTAATTAATTATTAATTGAGCAAATTAAACCATCCAATTGTTGAGCAGAGTTTTGCGATTATTGATCGTGAGGTAGGAGAACATAATCTTAATCCTCAAGAATATGCGATCGCACGGCGAGTAATTCATGCTACAGCAGACTTTGAGTATCTAAAGCTGTTAAAATTTAGCCCTGGGGCGATCGATGCAGGAATCTCTAGTCTAAAGCAGGGAATGCCGATTGTGACAGACGTAACCATGGTTAAACAGGGCATTCTCAGTTTAGTTGCTAAAACTTTTAATAACCCAATTATTAGCGCTATTGAGCAAGCTGAAGTTGCTGATTCAGGGAAAACTCGCACTGAAACAGGCTTGCTTCGATGTTGGTCACAATACCCCCAGGCAATCTATATTATTGGTAATGCCCCCACAGCACTATTAACACTAGCAGAACAAATATCTAAGTCTGAAATCAAACCAGAATTAGTTATTGGTGTTCCTGTGGGCTTTGTCTCTGTGATTGAGTCCAAGCAAGCCTTAGCCAAATTAGAAATACCGCAAATCATCATTGAGGGACGAAAAGGGGGTTCCCCCGCAGCCGCATCAATCTTAAATGCATTGTTAATTTTAGCTACACAAATCAATGATATAAACTAACAATAGACCATATCATAGTGCGATCAGGAGAAAGACAGATGGCTAATTTTGAAGATATTGCCAAAAAAGCTTTTTACATGGGAGTTGGTTTTGCTTCCTATGCTCAGGAAAAAGCCAATGATACGGTAAAGGATTTAACAATTCAGGCACAAAAGCTGGCAGAGGAAATGGCTGAAAGAGGAGAAATGAGTACAGAGGAAGCTCGTAAATTTGTGGATGATTTAGTAGAACAGGCTCAACAAGGGGTTGTGGCAGGTAATAGTAAATCAGGTGAAAAAGAGCCTCGTCGTATTGAGATTGTGGATGAAGACGAACCCACAGCACAGGGTAAGACTGAACCATCAAAATCTGAGCCAAAACAGAGCAATAGTGAGGATCTACGTCAACAAGTTCAGTCTCTTCAAGAAGAGTTACGCCGTCTGAAGAGAGAAATATAGAGAAATATAAGATAATAAACTATTCAAACAAGTGATGACTGTCAACAGGGTTAATTATGAATGATTGGCATGACCAATGGTGGAAAAACTTAGAAAAAACCGCAACTGAGGTAGAAGATTTTTTTACTGAGGTGGGAGAGGCAACCGAGGTTGTGGTAGATGAAGCAAGCGAGAATATCAGTTCTTTCCTCGAACAGTTTCACTTAGATGTTTTTGGTGAAGTTGACACCTTTATTCAAGAGCTAGTAGACGTAATAATCACCACCAGTGAAGAAATTGATGCTGCCATATCGGAAGACTGGGAGTATTTTAGCGACGAAGATTTCACTACCATGAGCTACCATCAGCCTGTTGCTCACAGTCATGGTGCCTGTATTAATTGTGCTAACTATCATGGACACATCTATAACGGTAATTTATTCGTCTGTGCTATGCATCCTTATGGTGTAGAGGAAAATACCTGTCCTGATTGGGAAAAAGATCATTCTTCAATGCATTAATTATTCCTAAGAAACAAAAAAAGTGGGATGCTCTTAAAAGAATTATTTTAATAATTCTAAACATTATCTTCTTGAGCAAGATAGCTCATTCCTAAATTAAAAGAATCTAAATTACCTGCTTTATTTTCTAGTAATCGTTTAAGACTCATACTTTCTGCACCATAATCTTCGATTTGTAACTTGCCATGAGAATAAGTTTCTTTACTGTGCCAAAAGGTAATACGATGTTGAATAAAACCTGAGGCGGAAGCATCGCCAAAAGCATAGGAACTAGGTATTAGTAACATGGGGCTGCGCTGCAGAAAATTAAATTGAGGGTAAAAGAAATCAAACTCAATTAAATAATATTTGTTTAGAGATAGAGTTCGCGATTTTACTTCTACCGTTTGACCGTATTCATCAATGAATTCTCCAGTATTGGCATTAATTTCTCCTTGAGGTTGAATAAAGAAACCCCATTCACCTAAATTACGCAAATCTCCCAGATAATCTACGGCTATTTTTAGAGGAGCATCAACATAAATACTGCTAGTTTGAATGTGATAGTTACCCCGTTGGACTTGAGCGTAGCCAGCTTGAAGTTCCAAAATAGCTTTGAGAGAGCGACACTCGGCTGTATGTACAGTGTGAATTCCCTTCATAATCATAGGAGTCTGCAAAGCAGGATTGACAAAACTCAACCAATGAAAATATATTCCCGCTTCCTCACTATTAGGTTCAATGTAGTCAGGTGGAAATAAAAGTACGGGATAAACTTGAAAATATTTGTCATACTCAAATCCACAGTGCCATTCAATCCCATAGAAATTAGGGTTTTCAATTTTACGAAGATGATAGTACAGATTGTGTTGATAGCCCGATGCTGTCCCCAACCAGGTATTCTCATCAACTCGTTTAAGCATACGACTACCTAGAGTCCATTGATTCAAATTTTCTAGTTGAGAAAGATAGTTAAATGCTGCTTCGGGGCTAGTGGCAATATAGGCTGATGTGGCGTAAGTATTTTTTTCCATAGAGAACTACGATTCGAAGGCTATTTGAGCTAATTCAATTAAGTAAATAAAGCTAAGAGATTGCAGGAAAAGAAATGTCTTGATCAGATTGCTTTGAGGACATCTGAGTTTTTAGGGTTCGATTGCGACCTCCCGATGGGGCAACTATATTAGGGTCGATGAAAACATCAATAATAAATGGTTTGGGGGAGTTGAGAGCTTTTTGTAAAGCGATCGCCAGATCGTCTTCTCGTTCAATTTGAATTCCGTCAGCCCCCATTGATCGAGCTAACAGGGCAAAATTAACTTGAGGAAAGATAGCATCTCCTCCTGTGAGTCCTAGAGTTTCCATTCCCTGATGACACATATTGTAACGTCCATCATTCAACACAATCCAAACAGCAGGAATTTGGTATTTAACAGCGGTATTAACTTCTGAGTTCATTAACATTGCCCCGTCGCCAACAATTGCCACTGCTTTGTTTTGGCTGGCTAAGGCGGCACCTATCACCCCAGTAACGGCATGACCCATAGAACCCACCCCTGTACTGACTCGATAGCGGTTAGGGGTTTGAAAACGGAGATAATGAGTAGCCCAGGTAAAAGAATTACCCGACTCGGCTAAAACTATGGAATTAGTATCTTCAACAATAATTTTCTGGATTGACTGCATTAAAAATTGCGGTCTAATCAAACCTTCTGACCTGGGTGCTAAAGTTTGGACTGCGACAGGATGGGGATATTGCGATCGCTTTAATTCAGGAGAATCTTGAGATGGATTTGCTGGTAAACGAGATAATAAACTTGCCAAAAATTCTTTTATATCGGCTTCCACGGCAAAAGTTTGAGCGTGAGGATAAGCCATTCCTGGCACTAGGGGATCTAGATCGACATGAACAAACCCCCCTCTGGGAACTAATAACGGACTTAAAAAAGAAGTTGGTTCTGCCAAACGAGTTCCGAGAACCAAAATACGATACGGCGCACACTCTTCCAAATAATCAAATACGGCATCATGTCCCCCCATTCCCGTTACTCCCACAAATTGGGGATATGATTCAGGAAAAATTCCTTTAGCGCGAGGAGAACAAATTACTGCGGCTCCTGTTTTTTCTGCTAACTCGTGAACTAACTGGGCAGAACCTCGTGCCCCAAAACCCAGCCAAATAGCAAAAGTTTTTTCCTGTAATAATTCCAGGCAATAATCAATAGTTTGAGGACTGGGTAAACTAACAGATGATGCAGTTAACAACTGAGGTAGAGGCAATTTACAAACTTTACTTTGGATTTCAGTAGGAATACTTAAATGGGCGATAAATCCCCCAGGTTGAGCTAACCCCCGCGCTAAACGACTGGCTATTTGAGGCAATTGATCGGGACTTTCCATAACTACCGCCTCATCAAATAAACTACCGCTGATGAATAACGAAGTGGGTAAAGTATAGCTACTCGTTTCTTGAATTGCGCCTCGTCCTCGTAATGGAGCAGAGGTATAAGCTGATAATAAGATAAGTTTCGCCTTTTCCCCACGAGCTGCCAGGAGTCCTGTTAGCGCATTGGTAATTCCTGGGGCGGTGGTAGTAAAGACAACTACAGGTTTTTGACTAGCAAAATAAGCTTCTGTGGCGGCAAAAGCTGCACCGCTTTCATGGCGAAAATGCAGTACCTCTAAATTATTGCCCAAAGCTTCCCAGAGAACTGCCATTGCTCCTCCCGAAACGCCAAAGGCATATTCAATACCTGAGTTCCGAAAAATATTAACTATTGCTTGAGCTACCTTGGGGTAAATTTGGGGTTTAAAATTCAAATTGGCGATCGCTCTTAGTCAATTTAAGTACAAATTTCAGTCTCCCATAAGACAAGTAAATATACTGATAACTTATATAGACTTGTTGCGAAATAAATAAAAATCTCAATAGCTGAGAAACCCTGAAACGTGGCACAATAAAATACGTTTATCAATAAAAAATTAACAGTTAGCTTTGCTAATTGACTACTTGTTCAATATACCCAGATTAATATGACTGCAACCCTCCAATCACCTGCTAAAACTCGTCGCCAGGTTTTCCCCTTCACGGCTATTGTGGGACAAGAAGAGATGAAACTAGCTCTTTTGCTCAACGTAATCGATCCTAAGATTGGTGGGGTGATGATCATGGGCGATCGCGGTACAGGAAAGTCAACCACCATCAGAGCTTTAGCTGATTTGTTACCTGAGATTGATGTCGTGGAAGGAGATCCTTTTAATAGTGATCCCGAAGATCCCGATCTCATGAGTGATGAGGTTAAGCAGAAGCTTGAACAAGGAGAGACGATCAACACTGTGAAAAAGAAAGTCCAGATGATTGATCTCCCTCTGGGTGCGACAGAAGATCGGGTATGTGGCACGATTGATATTGAAAAAGCTCTGTCTGACGGGGTTAAAGCCTTTGAGCCTGGATTATTGGCAAAAGCTAACCGTGGTATTCTCTACGTAGATGAAGTTAACCTCCTAGATGACCACCTCGTAGATGTACTATTAGATTCTGCTGCTGGTGGTTGGAATACGGTAGAAAGGGAAGGTATTTCAATTCGTCACCCTGCTCAGTTTGTCATGGTTGGGTCAGGGAATCCTGAAGAAGGAGAGCTTCGTCCCCAACTTTTAGATCGCTTTGGGATGCATGCCGAGATTCATACTGTAAAAGAACCGAATCTTCGAGTCGAAATTGTGGAGCAAAGAGCCGATTTTGATGGTAATCCTAGCTCTTTTAGTGATAAATACAGTTCGCAGCAAAATGCTTTGCAAGAAAAAATTGTTAAGGCGCAGCAACTCCTGCCATCGGTAACAATTGATTACGATTTACGAGTCAAAATTTCCGAAATATGTTCCGAATTAGACGTTGATGGTTTGCGAGGAGATATTGTTACTAACCGCGCAGCAAAAGCGATCGCTGCTTTTGAAGAACGTACCGAAGTAACGATTGATGATATTCGCCGAGTTATTGTGCTCTGTCTACGTCATCGCTTACGTAAAGATCCTTTAGAATCAATTGATTCGGGTTACAAGGTAGGAAAATCTGTGGCGCGAGTATTTGGCTTAGATCTAGAAGAGTAACATTTAAATCAATAGCCTAAAGTCTAAGTACAGGGTAAAAACTGTATAGAATTAAGAAGCAAATCATGTTGTAAATCTAATAAAACTTAATTACTTCTACCTAATTTTATAAATCAAACAGACTTAGAAAAATTTATTTAAGCTTAAAAGTAAGGGAAAAGAAATCTATTTTTAAGTACCAGCATTATAGCTTAGTAAATTACTTAATTTTTCAATAATTATGCTGATTCTTAATAGAAATAACAATGTCATCATTATGTATTGTTGTTTATTAAACTGAGAAAGCAGAATAATGAAAAAATATATTGCAGAATTAATTGGAACCTTCTGGTTAGTTCTTGGTGGCTGTGGTAGTGCTGTCCTAGCTGCCGTCTATACTGGGAGTGACAATGATATTGGACGGTTCAATATTGGTCTGGGATTTGTTGGAGTATCTCTTGCTTTTGGCTTGACTGTCCTAACTATGGCTTATGCTATTGGTCATATTTCTGGTTGTCATCTTAATCCTGCCGTTTCGTTTGGTCTGTGGGCAGGAAAACGATTTTCAGGCAAGGATTTGCTCCCCTATATTATCGCCCAAGTTATCGGAGCAATTATGGCTGGGGGTTTTATTTACTTGATTGCTAGCGGTAATTCTGCCTTTAGCCTGGAGGGATCTAATCCTTTGGCAACCAACGGTTTTGGAGCTCATTCTCCTGGAGGATATTCCTTTCTCACCTGTTTAATTACAGAAATCGTTATGACTTTTATGTTTCTATTAGTTATTTTAGGAGCAACTGATTTACGTGCCCCTGCTGGATTTGCCCCCATTGCGATCGGATTAATGTTAACTTTAATCCACCTAATTAGTATTCCTATTACTAATACTTCCGTAAATCCTGCTCGTAGTACTGGGGTTGCTTTTTGGGCAGGGAAAGAACTTGTGTCTCAATTATGGTTATTTTGGCTTGCTCCAATTTTAGGAGGGATTCTAGCAGGATGGACTTATGATGGATTATTTGCTGAAGATATAGCAACCCAGAAGTTAACTGAAGCTATGACTGACAGTGATTTTGACCGCTCGCAATTGGAAGATCAACCTGGTGTCTAACAGGTCATAAACTCAAAATAATTCTACTATCTAAAGTAGCATGTTTCTCTGGGAAACATTGTAGTTAGAACATTGTAGTTAGAACATTTTGAAAAAGTGATACACCAGCTTAAAGTTATTTGGTAGTAGTTAATAGTAAACATTAAGAAAAATCTAGTCTATTTCTAGTTAAGTTGCTCTTGATTGAGCTTTAGTTTAAATAAATTTATAAGAAGAAAAAAAACTTTTTCGGTTATCGACTTTACATTTGAGCTCAGGGTTTTTAAGATCATTTTCTACTGATCGTCATTCCCTGAGCTCTAAGTATAATAAGTGCTTAGACTTCAAGAACATTTTCGCTAAACTGGGTGGGTATAATAGCATAGTCAATAGTCGATAAACTTTGAGCTTATGGCAGTAACCACAGAAATTCCAAAGGCGACTGAAAGCGACCAGAAGGTGCCTTTGATTGAGCTTCGGGGAGTTAGCAAAGCTTTTGGTAGCAATGTAATTCTGGATCGAGTTAATCTGAAGATAGACCGAGGAGAAGCATTAGTCATCATTGGACCTTCGGGTACAGGTAAATCCACTATCTTACGGATGATTGCAGGGTTAATGCCCATTGATGAGGGAGCAATCTATATCAATGGTCAAAGACGTAAAGGTTTAATTGAAGACCAAAGTGATCCCATTGGCATCAGTATGGTATTTCAACAGGCAGCATTATTTGACTCTTTAACCGTAGAGCAAAATGTGGGATTTTTACTCTATCAACACTCAAATCTTAGTCGTAGTAAAATCCAAGAATTAGTCGATGATCGTCTAGAAATGGTAGGGTTATCGGGAACAAATAACCGCTACCCCTCGGAGTTATCTGGAGGAATGCGGAAACGAGTTAGCTTTGCTCGCTCAATTATCTTTAATCCCGAAAACCCCAAAAGTAGACCAGAAATCGTCATGTATGATGAACCTACCGCTGGCTTAGATCCCATCGCCTCCACCGTCATTGAGAATTTAGTGCGGGATTTACAATGTACCAAACTGGGTTGTGGTACTTATATTATGGTTAGTCACCAACATAGTACGATTCGCCGTACAGCCGATCGCATTATCTTTTTGTATGGCGGCAAGGTGCAGTGGACGGGCACTGTCGAAGACATTGATACCACCGACAATCCCTTAGTACAGCAGTTCTTTAGTGGTAGTGTTGAAGGTCCCATTCGCGTCGCCTAATCAATTGTAATTAATTAAACTAGAGAAGTAGATTGAGAGGAGTGTTATGCGATCGCGTACCCTAAGAGAAGGATCAGTTGGTTTGCTAATTATATTTGGCATCTTAGTTTTTGGGGGCTTGGCTCTCTGGATTAAAGGTATCAAATTTGGTGCCAAGAGTTATAAAATTATTGCCGATTTTCCTGATGTTAATGGAATTCAATTAGGAGATGGAGTACGCTATCGAGGATTGCAGGTAGGTAGAGTAGATAATATTCAACCTGGTACTAATGGAGTAGATGTTGTTCTTGAAATTGATTCTACAAAGTTGCTGATTCCCAGAGATGCAGTCTTAAAAGCCAGAAGTGCAGGTTTGATCGGCGAAACTTTTATTGAGATTATTCCTAAATCGGCATTACCCGCCGAAGTCGCTAATATGAATCCAGTTGGCTCTAACTGTGATTCAGAACAAATTATTTGTGATAATGCTCGTCTCCAGGGAGAAAAAGGAATTACCCTGGATGATTTGCTCCCTTTTACCTATCGCTTTAGCAAAGCTTATGGAGAACCAGAATTTGTTGCCCAAGTAGATTCAACTTTTACCAGTGCTACCGTTGCTGCCGACGAAATTGCTCAATTATCTAAAAATACTTCTGTAGTATTAGATGAACTCAAGCAAGAGGTGACCAAGACTTCTGGTGAATTAGTTGCTACTGCCGAAGCATTTAAAACCACTGCCGCCCAAATTAATAAGTTAACGGGTAACGTTGAGGAATTAATTGCTCAGAATGAGACGAATTTGAGCACTACTTTAGATAGTATCAGCACTACTAGCGATCGCTTACAAAACCTAGTCGCTAAATTAGACACAACTGTCGATAATGTTGATGTTGAACAACTAGCTGGTAACTTGGAAGAGCTGACCACTAATGCTACTGTTGCTTCAGAAAACCTGAAAAGCATCACCGAAAGCTTTGGTAGTGAAAAGAATTTAGTTAGTTTGCAACAAACTCTAGATTCAGCCAAGGTAACCTTTGACAATGCTCAAAAAATCACTTCTGATCTGGAGGCAATTACAGGAGACCCTAACTTTCTGGAAAATGTTCGTAATTTGGTTAATGGACTAGGCAATTTAGTTTCTACTACTGAGCAATTAGAGCAGCAGATTCAAACTAGCCAAATAATTAAACCAATCAATAACGTTTTTCCACCATCAAACAGCACTTTAAAATCTATAAAATGATTCTGCTGAAAACATAAATCACCGTCAGTCAAAGGCGGTGACTATAGCCGTACAAAGTTAGATTAGGACAAAGTTTAGCTATCTGCTCGTTTCGTAATGTCAGGAAGAAACAAATTACCCTTTTCCCCTTTCCCCTTTCCCTTTTCCCCTTTCCCTTTTCCCCTTTCCCTTTTCCCCTTTCCCTTTTCCCCTTTCCCTTTAACCCTTAACCAGCCCTAACAGATTAATTGGTTTAGTTAGTATTAGTTAATGTTTCGGGAACTGCTAATTAACCTCTCAGACTTTTCTCATAAGACCATTTCATAATAGTGATTATGAAAGAAAGGGTTAAAAATATGAAACTTCCTATCTGGTTAACAACAACAGTTATAGCCTGGGGAATTTTAATTCCGACTAAGGTTCACAGTCAGGTAACTTTAAATCTTGCTGAAGCAAATAATATCTCAGAACAAAAGACTGAGGTTTATACTCTAGCAAAGAAACGTGTTTTTAAAAGGAAGTTTAATCGACATCGGGGACACGGAGGACATCGGGGGCACAGGAGAGGAAGATTTAACAGAAGTCGCGGGCATTTTCCCCATGGACGCAGTCGCAGAGGGCATTTTAATCGTCGCAATCATGGTAGAAATCATGGTAGACACCGTGGATCTTCTGGCATTTTTATCCAATTTTAGATTTTAAACATTAAGTGTCAGCATGGTAAATTGCGATCGGCTACGGGCAGCCAAGAGATACTCCTAATCAGCAGAAAGTTGAGACACAACTTAAAATATCTCAGCTAACGCCTAGCCTACAGATCGCAATCTTTTCTAATATTGCTAGAAAACTAATTTCTGAATTTGCACCTTTGAATTTGAATAAATGCTATGAAATAGAAGACAGCTAATTCTTAAAGATTGACTCTTAACCCATGACTGCTCGCCAACACAAAATTTTAATAATTGATGACTCCGCCGAGGATCGCCAGACTTATCGTCGTTATCTAAAAAAAGAATTTATTCTGAAATATAAAATAGTTGAAGCGGAAACAGGTGAAGATGGTTTAGAGCAACTGAAATTATTACAACCAGATTTAATTTTACTAGATTATTTATTGCCTGATTTCGATGGTCTTGAGTTTATTAAAGAGGTAGAAGCTCAGGGAATTAAAATTCCGCCGATTATCATGCTGACGGGAGAAGGTAATGAAGTAGTGGCAGTAGAGGCGATGAAAAAAGGAGTAAAAGATTATCTGGTAAAAGGTAAATTAACTCCTGAGATTTTGCTTACTTCAGTGAAGAGTGTTTTACAGCAATATAATCTACAATCCTTACTGACTAAAAGCTTTCAACAACAGCAGCTAATTGCGGAAACTTCCTTACGTATTCGCGCCTCTTTAGATTTGTCAGAAATTCTCAATACTTCAGTCAGAGAAGTACAATTACTCCTTGATTGCGATCGCGTGATAATTTATCAGTTTGCCGCGAATATGACGGGTGATGTGGTTGCGGAGTCGGTAAATTCAGGTTGGAAAAAATCCCTGGGAGAAACCATAGTTGATACTTGCTTTCAGGATCAGGGTGCTGGTAAATATGAAAGAGGAGAAACTGTCGGAATTGATGATATTTACGAATCAGGGCTTTCTAATTGTCATATCAAGCTACTAGAAGAGTTTCAAGTTAAAGCTAGTGCGATTGTGCCTATTTTACTTTCCCCCTCGGCAGTAACCGAAAATAGCAATCTTTGGGGTTTATTAATTGCCCATCAGTGCTTGAATATTCGTCATTGGGAAACAGACGAAATTGAACTATTGGATAAGTTAGCAGTGCAAATTGCGATCGCTATTCAACAAGCAGAATTATTAGGTAACTTACAAAGTGAATTAAATATCAGAGAACAAGCAGAAACTTTACTCAAGGAGAAAGCTTTAGAGTTGGCGCGGGCAAATCAAGAATTGCTAAAAATTATGTCTCTGTTAAAAAAACGCAATCAAGAGTTAGATCATTTTGCCTACGTCACTTCCCACGATCTTAAAGCACCGTTACGGGCGATCGCTAATTTGGCTACTTGGCTTAGTGAAGATTTAGCAGGGCAGATCCCCGAAGAAAATCAAGAACAGTTAGAGATAATGCGATCGCGGGTTAGACGGATGGATGGCTTAATTCAAGGCTTATTAGAGTATTCTCGTGTTGGGAGAAAAAACACACCTAAAACAATGGTTGAGGTAGAAAACTTGATCCAAGAGGCGATCGATTTATTGTCCCCTCCGCCAGAATTTGAGATAATCATTGAACCTAACATGCCAACTTTTCAAACGTCAGCAATTTTATTACAACAAGTTTTTGCCAACTTAATTGGTAATGCAGTTAAGTATCATCCTTCAAACAACGGCAAGATTGTGATATCGGTTAAAGAGCAAGATGATTTTTATGAGTTTGCTGTTGCCGATAATGGCTTAGGAATCGATCCTCAATATCACGAGCGCATTTTTACCATCTTCCAAACCCTGCAAGCCAGAGATACGATTGAAAGTACGGGCATTGGCTTATCAATCGTGAAAAAGATTGTTGAAGGTCAAGGGGGCAAAATATGGGTAGAATCTCAATTGGGGGATGGTGCGACTTTTTACTTTACCTGGAAGAAGTGAGACAAAATTAGTTTAATCACAATATCCTAATAAAATTAAAAACACGCTAGCTTATATCTATAGTTGTTTACTTTGCTGTCATAGATAGTATTAGATTAATGTTAATTGCACCAGCAGAAGCAAAAATGTGGGACAAATCATCGTCAACAAATGGTGATTCTCACATGACTGACGAACAAATTAATACTAAATATGAACAAGGGCAGCAACGTATTCTTACTGAAATGAATCGTGAGAAACTTCCCAGTTTTGCTGAGTCTTTGGACAAACCTAATTATATGGATGTGAGTCCATTTTATCAAAGAAGATTGCGTTGGGATCAACAGAAGCAGTCTCAGCTTATTGAATCATTTTTAATTAACATTCCTGTTCCTCCAATTATTCTTTATGAAAGGGACTATAATTCTTATGAAGTGATGGATGGACAGCAGCGAATTACAGCTATTAAGGATTTCTATAATAATAGTTTAGAGCTAACTGGATTAGAAGTATGGTCGGAATTAAATGGACTTACCTATCAACAACTTCCAAGTAAAATTAGAGCAGGTATTGATAGACGAGCAATATCATCTATTGTCTTAATTACTGAATCTACCCCCAGTAAAGAAGAGGCATTTTTTCTCAAGCAGATTACATTTGAGAGATTAAATACTGGTGGTGTTTCTTTGAGTAGACAAGAAATACGCAATTGTATATATTCTGGATTATTTAATACCTTACTTTTTAAACTAGCAAGCAATAGTATTTTTGCAGAAGCTTGGAATATTCCAATCGAAAATGAGAAGAAATTAAGAACCAATAACCTCTACAAAAAAATGGAAGATGTAGAGTTGATTTTACGCTTTTTTGCTTTTCGTCATGCTGATGAATTTCGTCAAGGTATTGAGGGATTTCTTAATTTATATATGATTAAAAGTTTAGATTTTTCTCAAGAAGATATCGATGTATTGGAAGCAATTTTTATTGATACTATTAATTTGGCTAGTAGTATTTATGAAGATAAACTGTTTAAACCATTTGATATTAAAACCAATCAATGGAAAGATAAATCATATAAAGCTTACTATGATGCAGTAATGGTAGGGTTGAGTCGCCATCTTAATGATGCTGATTTATTAATAAAAAAGAAATCTAAGGTTATAGAAGGAACGAAAAAACTATTAGCCCAGGATAAAAGGAAAATCTTTACGGGTGCAGGAAGAGTTAAAGCAGATTTACAAGATAGAATAAAACTTTTTGATGGTATGCTTTCTCAGATCGTTGCGGAGTAGATAGGTGTTTCAAGAAAATCTACAACAAGCGCAAGATGAGATTTCTACTATCCGTTCAATTATCAAAACCAACGAAAATCTTAGAGCAACGCTGTTAAGTAAGAAAAGTACGGAAGGACAAAAATCAGAAGATTATATAAAACTTTTAAAATTACTCCAAAAAGATCTTCCAAAAACTCAGGAATGGCGAATCTACGATCATTGCTCCGCTGTGACAAAACTATATGCTATTTATGAAAATTTTGTCGAAAACTTAATTACCGACTGGCTAAGATTGTTACCTGGAATAGTTTTAAATTATGATGATCTAGAAAAAGAAATTTGTAATACTCATTCTTATGGAGTAGGTAGACTCTTAAGAGAAAAAGACAAAAAGAGATATGAACATCTTTCAATACAAAAAATTATTAATGGTTTATATCTAGGAATTAATCAAACTAAAAAATATGAACTTTTACCTGAAGCTTTTCTATTTCATGAACAAAATTTACGTAAAAATATTCTAGAGGAATTATTACTTAATGCAGGTATTAGTAATTCTTGGACATGGATTAATCGACATAAATCAACAAAGCTTTTTATTGAAGAAATCAGAGGAGGTCAGAATACTCTAGAAGGTGAATTAAAGCAATTAATTAGTTATCGTAATGATGCAGCACATGGAGTATTAATAGACGAATTTTTGGGATTTGATGCTCTATTAGAATTATGCGACTTTGTAGATAGTATTTGTCAATCATTAGCCGATTTATTTACATCTAAAGTAATCAAAAAAAAAGAAATTAATAGTCAAGCAAAAAAAATCGGTAAAATTACAGAATGGTTGAACAAACCGCAAGCAGGAATCGCTACGATAGCTGATGCATCATTAGCCATTAACTCTAACTTATTCTTGGTTAATGAAAATATTGCTTACTGTCAATCTGCTATTATTCAAAGTATTCAGATTGAAGGTGAATCAGTCACAGAAGTAGAAGCGACTGAAGAGAGAGAAGTTGGTTTGAAATTTGATATCAATGCCAATAAAGGTCTAGATTTATATATGCTTCTTTAAATAATCATTAATTCCTCAATTCGGTAACTCAACAGTTTGAAACCAATATTCCAAAAAGGTTTTTACCAATTGATTTAGGCGACTAGTATTCATGGGTTTAACCAGATAACCACTAATCCCATAACGATAACAAGCATTAACATCTTTGGGGTTAGAAGAGGTAGAAAAAATAACCACAGGAATTGTTTGTAACTCTTGATCTTGCTTGATTCTGGCTAAGACTTCCCTACCATCAGTGCCAGGTAAGTTTAAATCTAAGACAATTAAGGAAGGGCGAGGGGCAAGACTTGTATCCTGATATTCTCCCTCATGATATAAGTAATCGAAGGCTTCTTCACCATCTTCACAGCGATATACAGGGTTAGCAACTTGGGCTTTGGTAATCATCCTGGCTAAAGCGGCAAAATCTTCATCACTATCTTCAATAACTAATAAAGGATGTTGTTTTTCTGAATTCATCAAAGTAATCACTGCAAAGTAAAGTAAAAAGTACTACCTTCTTGATAAACAGATCTTACCCAAATTTCGCCTCCGTGTCTCTCAACGATTTTCTTAGCAATGGTTAAACCAGCACCCGTACCTCCACCGTATTTCTTTTGCCCATGTAGCCTTTTGAAAATGCGAAAGATGGTGTCTAGATGTTTTTCTCGGATACCAATGCCATTATCACGGACATAGAAAATAGTTTTGGCTGGAGTATCATTAGAATATTCAGACTGTTTCTCGATCGCAACAGGATCATCCACATCTAAGTAACCAACTTCAATCGTTTTTGCAGCTTGCTGATTATACTTGATACCGTTACTAATCAAATTAGTAAATAACTCATTGACTTGAGTGCGATCGCAATTTACTATAGGCAAAGAACGAGGAATAATAAAATTAACATGTTCATCTCTAGCACTGGCTCTAATGACATCTAAAACCCCTGCTAGCAAATCGTTGAGATCGACAGGGCTTACCTGTAATTCTGCCCTACCTAAACGAGAGTAATGGAGCAAAGAATTAATTAAATCTTCCATGCGGTGAGTCAAGCGCATTAAGGTGTTCAGTTTATCTGCACCATCTTCACCAAGTATTTCGCCGTAGTCTTCAATTAAGAAACTAGAGTAGTTATAAATACCGCGCAGGGGTTCTTTGAGATCGTGGGAAGCGATATAAGCAAAGGCATCTAGTTCAATATTACTGCGGGATAGTTCTTGATTTACCTGGGCTAATTGATCGGCTTGGCGCAGCATAATACCGACAATTGAACTCCGTAACTCCCCTGCTGCTTCAACTTCACAGGCTTTCCAGGGTAGGGATTTTTCCCTGACAGTTTCTTGCCATTTAGCAAAAGACTTACGGGGAGACATGCGAATTGTCCCATTCTCGGCAGTCTCCACTACTTTTTTATGAGGATCTCCTGCCCAATCTACAGTCTGAATTACTTCAGGGCGAAACCAGATAATAAAAGTCTTTTGTATTCGAGAAATTAATAAAGCGAGTAACCCACTGGCAGTTGCGCGATCTTTATTGGCAGCAGGATAAACTTGCCCTAGAGAATTGGTTTCATAAATAACCTCTGCAGTAAATTGAGTTTCTAACCAGGGCAGCATGGTAATAATTGTTTTTTCGTCTGGTGTATTGCCAATTAGAGTAACTTCTTCTTCAAAACACAATGCCACTCCTGCTGCACCGACTAGATCTAGTAAATGTTGGGGGTTTTGAGTTAAACCTGCTTCTAATTCTGTTGCTTGGGAAATAGTCTTAACAAACTGAGACTGAATCGATTTCAGCTTCATTTTATAGTCTAAATCTTGATTATCTTCTTTAGCTGCCAACTCAGAAGAGACAATTTGTCCCATGAATTCACAGATAGTACGAATTTCATAGGGAACTTGCTTCGGTGTATTGTGATGACAGGCAATCAATCCCCAAAGCTGTTTATTTTTCAGTAAAGATATACACATAGTTGCCGCTACCCCCATATTTTCTAAATACTCGATATGTAAAGGGGAAACACTACGCAAAACTGACAGACTCATGTCTAAAGATCGATCCGTCAAAGGGTTCGATTCAGGGATTATGCCGACTGGTTCATAGCTAACATCGGGAATCAAGCGTAGCAAATTAAGGGTGTAGAGATATTGTGCTTGTTTGGGAATATCAGTAGCGGGATAGTGTAAACCTAAAAATTGCTCTAGTTCGACTGCTGCTGCTTCTGCTATTACCGTACCCGAACCTTCTTCGTTGAAACGGTATACCATCACCCGATCAAATCCCGTGATCTTCTTAACTTCTTGAACAACTGTATTGCACAACTCGTCCAAAGTAACCGTGTTTTGTATTTTGTTAACAGGACTTTTAACTAATTGATAGAAATTGAAAAAATCGGCTGTTTGATTAGATTTCCTTGGTTCTAATTCTAGAATAATTGTGTCCCCGTTAAGATGAACAATGCCATCAAAGTTAAGAGTAAAATCTCCAATATTTAACTTAATTGGTAATGGATTAATATGATCGAAGTCTTTAGATAAACAACCTTGAATCTTTGCTACTTGTTCATCTCCCAAGAACTCAGTTAAAGGTTTTTCTAATAACTCTTGAGGTTCGATTCCCAGCATTTTAGTTGTATTAAGACTTACCTGCAATATTTTAAAATCGGTTGCACAGACAGCTATTAAGACTCCATGGGGCTGAATTAAATTAGGAATATGGATCGGTTCGCGATCGCAATTATTGAGATCGACATTTTCTAGGTTAGAGTCGGTAGTTACTGAAAAGGGATCTAGAGACATGGAAAAATAGGAGTAGCAATAAAAAATTAGTCAAGTTATTCATTCATCTTAATTAAGTTTTCGTTTTCCATTATTTCCAAGACTGATTTTGCCCATTCAGAATGACGGAGATAGAATACGGCTGGTTGTCTTAAGGGTGCAGAGATGCTAATTTTCTGATTAGAATCAGAGTTAGTATAGATTTTATTACTCCAGAGATGAACCCATTCTCCTTGAGGAAAATAAACATCTACATTAGTTTGACCTGGTTGCAACACAGGTTTAATTAAAAAATCTCTGCCGTAGAGAAACTGATCTGTTAATTGATAGACATTTTCATCCTGAGGATAATGCAATACCAAGTGACGAATTAAGGGATAGCCTTTAGTGGCGGCTTCTTCCATCAACTGAATGCGGTAATTAGCAAAAGCGGCGTAAACTTTCGCCCAATAACTAAAAGTTGCGCGAGTTTCTGGGCTACTATAAAACTGAATATTCTTATCTGGTTCATTCCCTTCATGAGTGCGGAAGATAGGGGAAAAAGCATTCATTTCCATCCAACGGAAGAGTAGTTCTGGCGATCGCACAAAACCTCGACCAATAAACCGTAATATAGGATTAGAAATACTAGTGTATCCGCCGATATCGCTATGATTGAGGCTAAAGCCAGAAAATCCACCGCTAATTAATCCCGCCAGGGCGCTCGGTAAACCATCATTGGGATTCCAGGTCACATTTTGATCTCCCAGCCACATCCCCGTAGTGGCACCTGGAGTCTTGCTATAACCAGCGCGAGTAAAAAACCAAGCATCTCCTTCAAGGTTGGCTTCTTCAATTGCCTGACGGTTAATTAACGCCCAGTCTACAGGATATTGATTATGATAGGTTAGCCCTGATGCTTCAGAAGCAAAAGCACCATCAAATTGAGCCGCTTCAGCAAAGTCAGCCATCCAGAATTTTGCACCAGCTTTGGTTAATACTTCCGTTTTAATAATTTCCTTGAACCATTTTTTAGCATCAGGATTGCTTAAATCGATTAATCCCGCATCAAAATTGGTATTAGTAACTAAATAAGCCTCTCCCGCTTCATTTTTAACTAAATAACCTTGCCTTTTCGCTTCGTCATAGAGATATCGTTGTCCCCGACGCTCTGCTTCAGGAAGCTCGACTAAAAAAGGATTAAGATAGACCCCCACCTTAATCCCTGCTTGCTCTAAATCCTTAACTAGTAACTTCCAGTCAGGATAAGTATCAGAATTTAGTTGCCAATTCCACCATAATTGCTTCCCTGCAATTGTTTTTCGTTGACCAACCCAATCTTGTAGCCAAAAACCAGCAATAGGAGTATCTAATTCTTTCAACTCTGTCCAAATCCGTCGCACTTTGTCCGTACCACCCTGCATACCAATTAAAGCTCCTGAATTGAGCCAACTCGGTAGGGGTTTCATGCGTCCTGCATATTCCGTATAAAGTTCAATTAAGTCGAGGGGAGTTTCGGCAAATAAGATCTGTCCTTGCATCTGACTAGATTCCACTCGGATCTTAACTAGATCAGGATCACGCAAATCAAATACCGAGGGTTCAGTATTAGTTAAAAATAGAGAATGTCCTTGATTAGTAAGGAAATGGGGCGCAGGAGCATAACTCGAAAAGCGATCGCCACTTACCCCCAAAATCTGTAAAGTTTTGGGTGCAGGATCGCCCCTACCAATACCACCTTCTTCGCAGACAATGGGAATTAATTGACCTTTACCATCGATATCAGAAAATTGTTCTCCGAAACCATAAAAATGTTCTGTGGCAGACGTAACATAACTGAATTGTGCTTGGTTAACTTGGTCTCCTGCAAACTTTAAGTTGAACTCAATTTTATGATCACTCAGAGGTTGGAAAGAGAATTCATAGGAGACGTTATTCGCTGCATTACCTTGTTCTCCCAGTAAACCACTAATAGTTAATCCGCCTTGATTATTTTCAATCTTGGTAATAGTCTGCTCAGAAAACTGCGCCAGATATCTCTCATCAATCTCAATGGAGCCGCGATCCTCGGCGATTTTCAAGGTAACATTAGCACCACCAATAAAATTTTGCCCCTCAGGAGTTGACCAGATCGTCTGGTTATTTTTAGTAAGACTAAGACTGGGTTGTTTTTGAGTCGAGTTCGACCAATGAAGCACAAATATTCCCAGAGTAAAAGTTTGACTCTCTAGGGAACTTGATAATGTACCTGACTTAATCTTCTGTTGGCAATTAACTTGTCCAAAGGGTTGCAAAAATAAATCCAAGATACGTTTGAGTACCCAACCTGTACTTACAGTATAAGGAGGTAGCTTAATCTTGTTCATAGCTTTATTGATGATGGGTTAATGGTTGCAGAAATTCTACTTATTTGTGACAAGTTGAGGCACTAAGTTTTTAGCTTTTAGCTTTTAAGACATTGTTCTAGGGATATAGAGAGATCATTATTCCCCAAGTCCCCAAGTCCCCAAGTCCCCAAGTCCCCACACATTTTTTCGTTCACCCGTCCCCCTGATGCCAATGCTGGTCATGGGCTGCCTGATTCCGCCACAGATAAGGATCGAAGAACCTCTCATAATATTCCATCTCGAGATGATGAAACTGCACCCAGAAACCTGGCGTATAAAATGCATCTATATGTGCGGGGAATCGACCATAGGTCTCGTAGATGTAGTTGCAAATATCCTTGGCATAACAAATTGCTTCTGGCGGATGTCGATTCTCTAGCTTCAGGAATGTCTCAGCGTCTTTGGCATTCTGGTAAGCACGGGAGATCTGCGTTGGGTCGGTGAAGATGCCATTTGGACCATATTTCTCTTCGATCACGCGATCCACCGCCTCGTCCATTGACGACACATAAGGCGGGCACAGCCCTTCGAGAACTCCGTCGATCCCTACTGGATTATGTTGTGAGGCAGGGATGGGTGCCCAAGGTGCGTCAGGACGGGGTAAAGTATGTCGGAACCCAAGTCCATACCACCCTTTTTTCGGTTCACGTTGCAGCACGAACTGAGGCCAGATCGAACCGTGACCCCAGGGACCTAGACCCATGGCCTGACCGATCAACATAATATTCTGTAACAGGAAGTAGATTTCATAGTCGGTTCTTAGCGCGTATCCTGCTCCCAGCGGAACCACGATATCTTGATTAACGAAACCGTCCGTTGCGCGGTCAATCCCTCCAATCGGCTGATAGGGAATCTTCGGTCCAAGGCCGAGATGTTGTGCAATCCAAGCTTTCCAGTCATTCCAACTGCGCGGACGAAATCGCTGCCAGTCATCAACTACGAGTGGTCGTTGCCCCTCTGGCTCGGATAATATGATCAGCAAAATATTGATGTACTGACGTGTGCAGTCAACCACGGGAAGGAAGATCGTTGAGCCTGGCACGTTGGACAACTGCTTATTCCATCCAATGTAGTATGGAAACTCCCGCGGGAATTCCATACGGCTGTCATGAATCTTTACTTTCACCGCAGCAGCAGCACGCAACCAGTCTTCCTCGACCCAGTCACTCCAAGATCGTGGTAGCGAGTCAAGTAGTTCCATAGCCTCCACGCCGCGTAAGCGCTTGAGGAGCCAAATGCCCTCGTCGTTGATCATGAACAGAGAAGTCGCTTGGCTGTTGTCGGCGCTAGGACCTGATCGGGCCAAGATGTTCGAGAACATTGATCCCAGGTCTTCAGGAGCACCAGATGGTTTCTTTAACGGTCCATCAAGCATCACGACACCAGTCAGACCAGTAGAGCAAATGAGAATTGCTTCCTCAAGCAAACTGAGTGGTTCTGGATTTTTCGTGCTGTGATGAGAAAGTGGTCCTGCTAGGACTGAGCATCCTTGGGCAACACGCCGAGTACGCCGTTCGCAGATCGCCTGCACCAATGGATATTTGAGCATAGCTTCCAATCCAGGATTGCGGGAAGATGCTGATTTGTCGATAGGGGATTTCATAAAATTGATCTCTTCTCTATTTATTGGAATAAGTCGTTACGTAAATACTTGATTTTCAACTATTAAACCCATGTTTTTCTATAGTTGAAATGCTTCGCCCTGGAGAGTAATCACTTGGAGAAAGTCTTTCTCATACTAAATCCTATTCGTAGAGGTTACTTATTTGTTTTATAAGTCTGAAGTCTGAAATCTGAAGTCTGAAGTCTGAAATCTGAAAGGTGCTTGGTTACACCATATCTAGCCAGTAAAAATCAATCGTTACTTTTATCAATCGGATTTAGTATCAGACGATTCCGCAGGGATTAGCTTCCTGGTGGGCATAACTCAAACCTTGGGTTGATATTTTTTGCGGAAATTTGCACGAAGTCAACACCACTCGTTAGACGTAACTAATTTCCTTTCTCCAGTTCCTCTAGTACCAAGGGAAAAACATCACGAGACGAATTTTTGCCCATGAAACAGTCCATGTGAGCATAACCAGGTATTAAATGGCGTGTGTATAAATCTTTGCCATTTTTCTCCGATAATAAGTTGTAGGTAATTTCTGAACCTTTAGGTAAGAAAAACGTATTGTCCGCTCCGTGAATGAAAGAGATGGGGATTGCGAGACGTTCCAGATGGGGCAGATATACATCTTTGCCATATTGGTCAACTATATGATCCTGGCGCAGGATAAGTGATATATGTTTGAAGAAAGTTAAATTAGCAGGACCAAACATTTCATGTATGGCATTGTGGGTAGCTTCATTAAGTTGATCGAGTTTATACACTTCTCCATACATAAACAGAATGCGTCGATCTACAGGACTACTAGAACGTTCTTTGGTAGGATACAGTCTGAGCACTGCATCATAAAGATAATCCTGCCAGTCGGACTTGGTATCGAAATCTGGGTCGAGAGTTTCTACTCCCAGTACCGTCAAAAAAGATGCCAGACGTAAACCAGCCTTGATCTCGTTCAATGCTGAACCAATCGGGTGGGTAGTAAGTTGGGAACAAACAGCAGAACGGACACCTTGCAATCCAGCTAGCATAGCCATCATAAAACTCATCGAGCCAATACAATGTCCAACCACCTGTACAGTCTCAGCAGCAGTCAGTTCAAGTACTTTAGCCACTGCTGCGGGCCAATCCTTGGTCGCAATGTCATCAGTGGAAAACTGAGTAGTA
Organism: uncultured Pleurocapsa sp.; assembly: GCA_938015355.1. Lineage (GTDB taxonomy): Bacteria > Cyanobacteriota > Cyanobacteriia > Cyanobacteriales > Xenococcaceae > Waterburya. The sequence continues at coordinate 4,661 of CALLPS010000180.1, read as the reverse complement.
GCTGAAGGAAGATCGGCGCTGGCTCGATAATCAAACAGCCAGATATCATAGCCGTTGGCATATAGATATTCAGGAAAGTTGGTTTCGACAGTATCGATAGAAAATGCTAAGGTGGATGTGCCAAAACCAGGAGCAAGAATGACAGGTCCTTTGGCTCCCCCTTGATAGCGGGTCAGACGTAATTGAACTCCATCACTAGTATTAAAGAAATGTACTTGTGGCGCATTTAATCTTAAAGGTCTTTTCTGGCGCGGAGGAGCATCTGGGTTAAACACATTTGCTTTCGCGAAAATCCCACCGTAAATTTCAAATAATACTCCCGCGAAGAAATAACCAAAACGAGCAACTGCTTCTAGATTTTGCTCAATTGTTTCAGCATTAGTAGCTTCGATAGTAGTCATCTGATGCATAAAGTCTTCTGCTAGGATATTTAAAATACCCTTACCCAGTAGCGGACTACTATCATTCTCACCATCATAAACATCGATGTATAAGGTGGTAGTGTCAGACCAGAGATCAAATCCTGGGTCATTATGAATCAGTTTAAAGCCATCTAGATAATAAACTTTGCCATCCTCAGCCACCATTTGCATGCGATAACGCATTTTTCTTGTTTCCACTCGGCTAGCATCGACAACAAACAAATTAAATTCGCCATCATTAACCTGGAGTGGCTGGGCTGAAATTGCTGGGGCAGTGACACTACCAACTAATCTTGCTTGATGGTTTTCTTCACTGAGAAAATTATCTAAGTTATCGGCAGTTACAGTAAGTGTAAATTCAAATTTAGAATTGTCCTTCTCTCCCTGCCCAGCAGCAGACTCATAGTCGTCTTTGACTTTGCTAGAGAAGTAACCACGCATAGTCTCAGTAAATTGAATACCGACTGGAGAAATATTTTGGGTCATGTTTTTAATCCTTTTTTGAGCTTGATTTTTTTATTTTCTTTGACTTTTATCTTGGTAAATCTAATTTTTAATCCTTTTCAATTTGCTTGTTTCTGATGGTTTTCGATCACCCTCTCCGCAAAGCGATCGCTCAATGCCGCAATCGTTAAACTAGGATTAGGCCCGACTGAGCCTGGCATGACTGAACCATCAGCGATAAAGAAACCAGGATAATCAAACACTTCTCCATAGGAATCGACGACTCCTTCCTCTTTATTTCGTCCCATGGGACAGCCTCCCAAGGGATGGGCGGCAATGGTTCGTCTCAAAAACCAGAGGGGATTATCTAGATACTTTGCTCCTAATTTGCTGGCAACAGCTTTCATCGTATTTCTCAGACGTTGGAAGAAGGGAAGATCATTTTTGATGTTTTGGCTGACATCAAGGCGATAATTGCTTTTTTTGTCTTGGCGTAATTTCATGATGCCATCGGGTATATCTCGCCCCATGCCTAAGAGGGGCAACATAGTTGTGGAAAAGTTAAACTCTTTGGTGCCAAAAACTAACTGGGAAATCTCTTCGCTAAAATTGCTATCTACTAGCCCAGTTTTTTTAATTGATGCACACAGCCAACGCAGAATAAACAGTAGTTGTCCCTTGATGTTTCCTGGCGCTTGGGCTATGTCTACTGTCCAGTTGATAAAGCCTGGATAACCAGCATCTTGGAGATAGAAACCTCGACCCTCCCCACCATCTAATTCATCTGGCATGCGGATCGTACTGGTAATTACAGGGCCATAACTACCTTCAATCTCTCGGTTGGCTTCGATCGCAAAGTTAATTAGATCGCCATTCCCCGAAAAGTGAGTCCCGATTTGTTGACTCAGATTGGGAAAGAAACCTTTGGCTTGACTTTTTAATAGTAGGTATGTGGAACCCAGAGATCCCGCAGCGAGAATCAGTTGGTTAGCAGTAACTATATGTTCGCTTGTTGCACCTTCTGGATCGAAATGAATATAGTGTATTTTATAGCCGCCACCATCATTCGGTTCAAAATATTTTACTTTTGATAAGGTTTTTAGTTCGGCACCCTGTGCCTTTGCCGCCGTCAGATAATTGTAATCGAGAGTATTTTTGCTACCGTAATTACAACCGATGTCGCATTCTCCACAAAGACGGCAAGTATAGCGATCGCGATCATGCAAATTACGTTGTTTTTCCTGGATATGTTCTCCTGGAATTGGCTTTTTTCCATCGTTGGCGAAGGTGACAGCTAAGTTCGGTAAATACCAATCAAGCTCTAATTCTTGAGCTGCATCTTGTAATGCCTGGGTTTTTGAGGTGCTGTTATATGGGGGATGGTCAAAGGGATATTTTTGAGCATTTAACATTTTCTCCACACGGTCATAATGTGGATCGAGTTGCTGACGATTGACAGGCCAATATTCACCTCCTTCTTCTTTCACAAACCATTTTTCATCTTTACGAATCAGCACATTGGCATAAATTAGGGAGCCACCCCCCAACCCACTGGATACTACTGCGCCTATATCTCGGAATGACCAGATATCAAACATGCCATATAATTTATTATCTGGATCCCAGAAGTTTTTCTTCATTTTGTTGGGACTACGAGGAAAATCACCAGGGGCATATTCTTTTCCTCTCTCCAGCACACAAACATGTAGTCCTGCTTCTGCCAGTCGATACGCCATTACCGAACCACCAAAACCAGAGCCAATAATTACAGCGTCATAATGATTTTTATATTCATCTGCCATAGTTTTTTAAAGTATTTTTTATTTAAGTCTTACTATTACTAACTAGTAATTACTACTGGTGTTTTATGCAAAATTAGATTTTTCTTAAACAATGTTTATCTTATTTAAGAAGAATTTGAAATAGTTTATTTTTGGGTTTTGCTTTGCTTTAAATTTAGGAATTATAGATAATTCTCTATTCTTTATTTCTTGATTCCTGAGCAAAATATTTTCTTGAATTTGTCTCTTTACTTAATATGAGTAATCTGCCTCAGCGACTAATCGGACTAACGGGAGGAATTGCTACTGGAAAAACTACCGTATCTAATTATCTAGCCGCCAAGTATCATCTGCCTGTATTGGATGCAGATATATATGCTAGGAAAGCCGTAACCCCAGATTCACCGATTTTGCAAGATATTTTTGAGCGCTATGGAGCAAAGGTTAAATTACCTGATGCCCGTCTTAATCGCTCTGCCTTAGGGGAAATTATCTTTAACAATCTCTCTGAAAAGCAATGGCTGGAAGAACAAATCCATCCTTTTGTCCGCGATCGCTTTGCTCAAGAACTTCAGCAAACTAACGATGATACAGTAGTATTGGCTATCCCACTCCTCTTTGAAGCTAAGTTAACTGACATGGTGACGGAAATATGGGTGGTTATTTGCGATCGCTCTTTGCAGCTCAGTCGTTTACAACAGCGCAATGGCTTAACCCTTCCCCAAGCTCAAGCTAGAATCGACAATCAACTTCCTTTGGCGGAAAAAGCTTCCCTCGCAGATCTTGTCTTGCATAACAATCAAGATTTACCTCATTTATATGCTCAAGTAGATCAAGGAATTATGTAAAGTTAAATTAAAAATGGTTTCTTTTGATTAAAATGTAACAACAGCTACAGAAAAAAGATATATCATTTTATCTATTAAAGAGCAGCATATGTAGTCATGAAACATCTGACAACATTTATTGTATTGCCAACATTAGTAGCATAGCAGCATAGTTTTGACTGCTGAAACATATATAAGGAATAATTATTTTAGCTGAGAGGAACAACAATGAAACTACAATTTAGAGGGAAATCTTATGAAGCTCCCCATACTGAATGGAATGTAGACGAAGGTGATGTAGGCGGAAAGTATCGTGGGAAACCTTGGAAAGTTCACCATCTTAAGGAACAACATCGTTGCAACCACGCAAAATCTGAATTAACTTACCGTGGCATTCACTACGTCAAAGATTAGTTAATTTAGCTAGAGTCATTTAAACTGTTTTACTTAGAATAGAGTGTCTCTAGCTTTTTAGATATTAGTATTTTGGCTCTTAACCATTCTTTGCCACAGCAATATTTCAATCATGTTTAATTTATCCTCTGATCCAGATCGCCAACCAAGTAAGAGGTACTCGGAAACAATCGATTTAGAAATACCTTCTCGAAAGCGGGAGCAAAAGTTACCGCGTCATATATCTTGCTTAGAAAGTAAAAATTACCGTCAGTCAGGTCATCTGAATCAAGCAATTCAACTGCGAACAAGTTGTTCGACAAATTTAGCTGAACATAAAGCAGAGGAAATGAATTTAGCTGTAAATATTTTAAAATATCAGTTGAATGATCGTGTTTCAAAACAAAAACATTTAGAAAATGTTCGTTGCAAATTACAATATCGCTTGGAAGTAGCTAAAGCAACAAAAAACAGTCAACTTGTCAGCATCTTGCAAGAGGAGTTTAGACAATTAGAAACTAGTTTAGAAACTAGTTCTTCGTAACTAAAAAGTAATTAACTACTGAATAGAGCGATCGCCTTATCCAAAATTTCGTATCCTTGCTCTAAACTTTCAATTTGAGATACTTGGTCTCGTAATTCCGCTGCCCCAGGAAACCCTTTGCAATACCAGGCAAGATGTTTACGGGATTGATAGATGCCTCGTTGTCCTTTATATTCCCACAAGCCAGTTAAATGTTCTTTAGCGCACTGAAGTTTAGTAACCCCAGAGGGGGGAGGCAAGATTTCACCTG